>NZ_JAAAHR010000106.1:0-32900 GCF_009908215.1 Nonomuraea sp. K271
CTGAAGGAGACGCCCGCCGGCCCGCCCGCCGGGCGTCTCCTTCAGCGCCCCGCACCCGGCCCTGCGCATCTGCTCGGCGAGGCCCGGGTTCTCCGCGGCTGCCGCGTCGCGGACCCGGGAGTAACACTCCGCGTCGATATCCTGGCTCAGCTTGAAGATGCTCTGCTGCGTACGTACGCGCACCCGGAAGGCCACCACCCCGGGCAGCAGCGCGCGGAACCGGTCACGGGAGGCGGCGGTGGGCTCCCAGGCCGGCTCCCGCAGCGACTCCGCGGCCGTGACCGTGCGCTCCACCACGTCGAGCGGGTCGAGCGGGTCGCCCAGGAGCTCCACCCGGCCGGTCACGTGCACGGCCGCGTAGTCCCAGGTCGGCACGGCCGGGTCGGTGGCGTAGACGGTGGGCGAGACGTACCCGTGCGGTCCTGAGAAGATCACCAGAACGTCGGGCGAGCCCTCGAACGAGCGCCAGTGCGGGTTGGCGCGGGCCATGTGGCCGAGCAGCGTGCCGCCGTCGACGGCGGTCCCTTCGAGGATGACCGGCACGTGCGTGGCCACGGGCACGCCGTCGACCGTGCTCACGACCAAGGCGAACGGGTTCTCCCTGATCAGGGTGGTCACCTGCGCCGGGTCGGCGGCGGCGTACCAGGGGAAGGTGTGCATGCCTACTCCACCGCGCTCAGGACCGCGTCCCACGCGACCTCGGACGCCAGCGTCCCGAGCCCCGTCGGCTTGACTCCCGCCAGATCCACCTCGTCGGTCGTCATCGCGAACAGCACGTCGCCGTCCGTCAGGGTGTGGAACGGCTGGATGCCGCGGTGCATGGAGCTGTGCACCTGCCTGCCCACCTGGAGCAGCTCGACGTCCGTCAACCGGACGTTCGTCACCATCACGGTCAGCGTGGTGTTGCCCATGACGGCGGGAGCGGGGTCGCCGATCGTCTCGGCGTAGTCGTCGCGCGGGTGGCGCCGGACGCCCTCGCCGACGTGGTAGTTGCCGCGTACGATCGTGCCGTCCCGATCCACCACCGCGCCCACGGCATTGACCACGGTCGCGACCAGCACCTTGGCCTCCCCGAACGCGCCGAACGCGGCCCCCTGCCCGGCGAACTCGGCCCGGCCGAACTCCACCTTGCCCGCGCTGGCCGTGCGGCCCGCGCCGCACCGGCCCACCGGGAACAGGCCCTCCCGCGCCCCGCGCAGCGCGGCCCTGCCCAGCTCGGCGTCCGGGTAGACGGCGCTGTCGCGGCAGGAGAAGTCGTAGATGACCGCGCCGGACACGAGCTGCAGGTCGTCCCACCTGGTCCGGTTCTCCCTGCGGGCGAGCAGCTCGTCGCTCACCCCCGTCGCGGCGGCCAGCCCGTAGACCGAGCCGCCCGCCAGGCAGACGGCGTGGTTGAAGTCGTAGCCGCCGCTCATCCCGACCGCGCCTCCGCGGGCGTCCACCGCGGTGCGCGCGCCCGCCGGGACGTGGATCACCGTGCAGCCGGTGGGGCCCTCGCCGTACTCGGCGGTGCCGACGTGCACGCCCGGCAGGTCGAAGGTCACGGATCCGCGCCCGGGGCTGGGCTGCGGGGTCAGCGGCAGGTCCGCGTTGCGCGGCACCCCCGCGGCGAACGCGGACGGCTGGGCGAGCCGTGGCTCGTCGGTCACAGGGCCTCCAAGAGCTGGCGGGAGTATTCGTGGGCGGGAGCGGTGTAGAAGGTGGCGGTGTCGGCCGTCTCAACGACCTCGCCCGCGCGCATCACCGCGATCCGGTCGGCGACGTAGCGGACCGCGCCGAGGTCGTGGGAGATGAACAGGGCGCTGAAGCCGTACTCCTCCTGGAGATCGCGGATGAGGTTGAGAATCTGCACCTGTACGGAGACGTCCAGGGCGCTGACCGCCTCGTCGAAGACGATGAAGTCGGGCCTGGTGACCAGTGCGCGGGCGATGGAGACCCGCTGCCGCTGGCCGCCGGAGAGCTCGTGCGGATAGCGGGTGGCGAACGACTCCTCCAGGCCGACGTGGCCGAGCATCTCGGTGACGAGATCGCCCACGGGGCGGCCGAGCACCGCCAGCGGCTCGGCGACGCTCTGGCCGACGCGCATCCTCGGGTTGAGCGACCAGTGCGGATGCTGCAGCACGGCCTGCATCCGGCCCGCCAGTTCGCGCCGCCGCCTGGGGAAGGGGCGGCCGTCGAACCTGACGGCGCCGCCGGTGGGCCGGTGCAGGCCCAGCGCCACGCGGCTGGTGGTCGTCTTGCCCGAACCGGACTCACCCACCAGGCCGAGGGTCTCCCCCTTGGCCACGGACAGGGAGACGTGCTTCATGGCGTTCAGCCGGATGCGCCGCAGCGGCGGCCCGGCCGTGAAGGTGACCGTCACGTCGTCGAGTTCGAGGATCGCCCGCGTGCCGGTCATGCCGTCACCTCGCCGGCCCGGTGGCACAGGACGTCCTGGTGGCGCACCCGGACCGGGCCGGGGCGCTCTTGGTGACAGCGGTCGACGGCGAGCGCGCAGCGCGGGGCGAACGCGCAACCCGGCGACGGCCCGGTGAGCACGGGCGGCCGTCCCGGCACCGGCTCCAGGCGTGCGCCATGGGCCGCCGCCGCGGGGGCCGACCCGGCCAGCGCCGCCGTGTACGGGTGGGCGGGCTTGCCGAGCACCTCGCGGGCCGGGCCGTGCTCGACGACGCGGCCGCCGTACATGACCGCGATCCGGTCGCAGCGGCGGGCCACGGCGGGCAGGTCGTGGCTGAGCCACAGCAGGCTCGTCCCCGCGTCGGCGGCCAGCGAGAACACCACGTTCAGCACCTCCTCGCGCACCTGGCTGTCCAGCGCGGCGGTCGGCTCGTCGGCGACGAGCAATTCGGGCGAGGTGGCCATGGCCATGGCGACCGCCACCCGCTGCGCCATGCCGCCCGACAGCTGGTGCGGGTACGCGCGCGCCACGCGGGGGTCGTCGAGCCTGACCCGTTCCAGGTGCATGTTCACGTCGGCGCCGCGACCGAGCACGAGCCGGAGCTGGGCGCCGACGCGCATGGTGGGGTCGAGCGAGCCGATCGGGTCCTGGAAGACGAACCCCAGCTGTCTCCTGCGCAGCCGGCGCAGCCCGGCCGGCGGCAGGTCGAACACCGGCTCCCCGGCGACCAGCACCTCCCCGCCGGTACGCCGCGCCGTACGCGGCAGCAGCCGCCCGACGGCGGAGCCCAGCGTGGACTTGCCCGAACCGCTCTCGCCTACGAGCCCGACCTTCTCCCCCGGCGCGACGTCCAGGTCGGCGCCGTCGAGCGCGCGGGTCTCCGCGTAGTCGATCACCAGGTTGCGTACTGAGAGCAGGCTCAAGTCAGTGACCTCGTCTCCCGGGGTTCGAGCTGGTCGCGCAGCCCGTCGCCCACCACGTTGATCGACAGGATGGCCGCCACCAGCACGACGCCGGGCCCGAGGATCAGCCAGGGCGCGGCGATCATGTACGTGCCGCCCTGCTGGATGAGCACGCCGAGCGAGGCCTGCGGCGGCTGCACGCCGAAGCCGAGGAAGCTCAGCCCACCCTCGACCGCGATGCCGACCGACAGCGCGTACGTGCCCTGCACGGCGATCGTGCCGGCCACGTTCGGCAGCACGTGGCGGCCGAGCACGCGGGGCAGCCGGGCGCCGCTGATGACGGCGGAGGTGACGTAGTCGCGCTGCGAGACGGCCACGGCGGCGGCCCGCACCAACCGCGTCATGAGCGGGATCGTCACCAGCACGATGCTGGCAGACGCCGCGACCTGGCCGGGGCCGAGCACGGCGGCGACCAGGATGGCCAGGACGATGGCGGGGAAGGAGTAGAGCACTTCCACCAGGCGCATCACCAGCTCGTTCAGGTAGCCGCCACGGTATCCGGCGACGATGCCGAACGTCGCGCTGACCGCCGCCGTCACCAGCACGGCCAGCGACGACAGCAGCAGCGTCGTGCCCACGCCCTCCATGACGCGCGGCACCATCGAGCGGCCCAGGTTGTCGGTGCCCAGCCACCAACCGGGTCCCGGCGGCTGGAGCCGCGGGCCGACGATCGCGTCCGGGTCTCCCCCGGCCCCGGCGAGCGAGCCCAGCGCGAACACCACGAGCACGAGCAGGCAGGCCAGCCCGCCGATGGACAGCCGGTCCAGTCTCTTCATGAGCGCCTCCCCGCCGTGACGCCGAGCCGGGGATCGAGCACCCCGACGAGCAGGTCGATGACCACGTTCATCACGATGAACACGCCGGCCGCCAGCAGCACGCCCGCCTGCACCACCGCGTAGTCGCGGCGGCCGACGGCCTGCACGATGTACGAGCCGATGCCCGGCAGGTTGAACACGTGCTCCACGATCAGCGCCCCGCCCAGCAGGTACGCGATGATCGTGCCGAGCAGCGTGACCACCGGCGCGGCGGCGTTGCGCAGGATGTGGTGCCTGACGATGAACCACGGCGACTCGCCGCGTCCGACGGCCGCCGTGACGTACGGCTCGACCAGCACGCCCATGACGGCGTCGCGGGTGGTCCTGGCCGTGACGGAGACGGCGAACACCGACAGGACGGCGGCCGGCAACACCATCGTGGCCAGGTTACGGGCGGGGTCCTCGGTGAACGGCACCCACGCGCCGATCTCCAGGCCGAGCGCGTACCGGGAGAAGACGAAGACGACGAGGCTGCCCAGCACGAACTCCGGCACGCTGACACCGAGCCCGCTGAGCAGCCGGCCGGCCGCCCCGCCGCCGCCCGGCCGCGCGCGTACGGCGGTGAGCACGCCGAGCGGCACCCCGGCCAGCACACTGCCGGCCACGGCCAGCAGGGACAGCTCGGCGGTCACCGGTAGGCGGGCCAGCAGCTCCGCGCCGACGGGCTGGCGGCTGATCATGGAGATGCCGAAGTCGCCGCCCGCGACGGCGGCCAGCCAGTGGCCGTATTGCATGAACACCGGCTGGTCCAGCCCGTAGCGGGTGGCCAGCTCCGCCTTCTGCTCGGGGGTGGCGAACGGGCCGAGCACGGTTTCCGCGAAGCCGCCGGGCATCAGGCGTACGGCGGCGAAGATCAGCACGGAGACGCCCAGCAGCGTCGCGGCCGAGCTGAGCGCCCGGCCGGACCACCACATCAGCAGCCGCATGGTTACCGGGTCTTCTTCACGCGGGCGTCGGCGACCAGGCGCAGCACGTTGCCGTAGCCCTCGGTGGAGTAGAGGCTGGGGCTGAGCGCGTCGGATCTGTAGGCGACCGTTGCGGGGCGGGTGACCAGCGGGATCATCTGCGCGTCCGTGTCGGCCCTGGCGCACACGGCGGCCAGCGCCTTCTCGCGCGCGGCGCCCGCGGGCTCCTTGCCGGCCGCGTCGATGAGGGCGTTCAGCTCCTTGTCGGGCGTCATGAAGCCGACGTTGAAGCCGGCCTCCTCCGGGTTCCACCACTTGGTGACCATGCCGGGGTCGGCGTAGCCGGCGAACCACGACAGGGCGGCGTCGAAGTCGGCGGGCGCCTTGCCGTACACCTTGCCCGACCAGCTCGCCTCGTCCATCTGCTCGATCTTGACGGTGATGCCGGCCTGCTGGAGGTTCTGCTGGATCACCTGGGCGACGGCGGGTGCCGGCTGGGTGGAGTAGATGCTGAGCGTGAACGTCAGGTTCTCGGCGCCCGCCTCGGCCAGCAGCTTCTTGGCCTCGTCGGCGTTCTTGGAGGCGGACGGCAGCGCGGCGGGGTCGCAGGCGCCCGGCAGGCCCGCCGGGGTGACGGCGCTCGGCTTGCCCTTGCCTCCGAGCGCGATGTCGGCGATCTGCTGCTGGTCGAGCGCGATGGTGATCGCCTGGCGCACCTTGGGGTCGGCGAACTCCGAGTGGGGCGCTTTCGTGTTGAGCATCAGGTAGTAGAGGTCCGTGGTGGCCTGGGTGACGACCTGCACGTCACGGGCGCCCGCCAGCATGCCGGCCGAGTCGACGTTGCCCAGCGTGGCCAGGGCGGCGCTCCCGTTCTGCAGGGCGGCGATGCGCGCGGCCTCCTCAGGGGCGATGGTGATGTTGAGGGTGTCGGCCGCGGGCTTGCCCTTCGCCCAGTACTTCTCGTTGCGCTTGAACGTCCACGACACGTCCTGGCGGTGGTCCTCCACCACGTACGGCCCGGTGCCGAGCAGTGTGGTGGCCGGATCGACCGACTTGTCGTTGATCTCTTTCATCGGCAGGACCGCGGCGGGCACGTTGGCCAGGGCCGCCAGGAACGGCGTGTACGGCTCCTTCAGCGTGACCTTCACCGTGTGGTCGCCGTCCTTGGTGACCGACCTGACCGGGCCGAGCTGGCCGCGCCACACCGACTCGGACGCGAGCAGCCGCTCGAAGCTGCCCACCACGTCGTCGGCCGTCATCTTCCTGCCGTTGCTGAACGAGACGTCCTCGCGCAGGTGGAAGACGTACTCGGTGGGTGAGGGCGTCTCCCACTTCTCGGCCAGCAGCGGCTCGATGCCGAAGTCGGGGCCCACGGTGACGAGGGTCTCGTAGGACAGCGAGAGCAGCTGCCAGGTGGTGGCCACGTCGGCGAGCTGCGGGTCGTAGCCGGTGGCCGCGCCGCTGTCGATGTGGACCTGCACATTGAGCGTGCCGCCCGAAGGCAGCGCGTCGTCGGCCACGGCGAGGTAGCCGGGCGCGGCCTCCGCCTGGGGGCCGGTGGAGGGCTGGGTGGTCGTTCCGGTGGCGGCGCAGGCCGTGGCCAGCAGGGCGGCCGCGACACCGCAGGCCAGGCGTATGGGACGCATGGGCCTCTACTCCTCTAGTGGCAGGAACGTTCGGCGGCGCTCGGCGGGACGTCGAGCGTGGGGTTGCGGTCGAAGAACCCGACCGGCTTCAGTACGAACCCGCACGTGTCGACCGGCATGATCGGCCAGTCCTCCACGCGGGGGAAATGCGTCAGGCCGAACGTGTGCCACAGCACGATGTCCTGCCCGTCGATGTCGCGGTCGGCCCTGGTGTAGGCGGGCAGTCCCGCGCCGCCGGGATGCTGGTTGACCAGATCCCCGGCGGGATAACGCTCCGCTGGGTGGTAGCGGGTGACCCACAGGTGCCGCGTGGCGAACTCCGCGCGGCGGCGGATCGAGGAGCCCTCGGCGGCGAGGAGGGTGGGCTTGCCCTCGGGGTGCAGGGCGTAGCCGACCGGGCGGCCCAGGCGGTTGCGGACCGACGGGTTGACGACGTGCCAGGTGCGCTCGGCGGCGAGGTCGGCGTCGCGCCGGGCCTCGCGTTCCGTGCGCAGGCGGGTGGCGGCCCTGCCGATGGCGTTGCCGTACGGGTTGGCGGGGCCCATCGGGTGGCGGACCACCTCGACCTCCTCCACCGCGTTGGCCACGCCGTCCACCGTCATGTCCAGCCGCGCGCTGAACAGGTGCTGGTGGTAGGGGGCCGCGAGGCCGGGCGCGACCTCCGACGCGTACGGGGCGGCCCGGTCGTCGTAGGCGGCGGTGAAGACGATGCCGGTGGCCTTGACCTCCAGCTCGATGGTGCCGTCGAGGTAGAGGTACCAGTAGAAGCCGTAGTCGTAGTTGCCCACGGTGACGAAGAACGAGATGACGAGGCGGCGCTGCCTGCGGGTCTCCCTGGAGCCGTTGGCGGGATCGGTGTGCTTCCACAGCACGCCGTAGTCCTCCTCGTGCATGCAGATCGCGTTGTTGATCACCTTGGGCACGCAGGCGCCGTCCGTGACGACGGCGTCGAAGTAGGTGATCTCGCCGAGGCAGTCGCAGCCGAGCTCCAGGGAGTTGGCCAGCTTGCCGAGCTGGTATTCGCCGGTGTCGAAGTAGTTCTGCCAGAAGCGCACGGGGCTCGGGTCACCGTACGGCACCAGCATCTCGGCCACCGACGCCCGGTAGACGACCGGCCGGACGCGGCCGCCGTCCTCGAAGCCGATCTGGTGCAGGGTGAGGCCCTCGCGCATGTCGTACCCGAGCCGCAGGCTCCACTTCTCCCAGGTGACGAGCGGGCCGTCCACGGTGAAGCTCGGGCCTTCCGGCTGGGTGATGCGGATCGGCTTCTGCGTGGTGCGGTGCGGCCCCTGGGTGTAGTCGCCGGGCTCGGAGGGCACGGGCTGCGGCCCGGTGTCGACGATCTCCAGGATCTCGCCCTTGACCAGGTCGACGTACGCGACCAGACCGTCCACCGGGTGCGCCCACGGCAGGCTCTGCGGCGTGGGCATCACGTGCGCCAGCACCCGGGCGACCCGGCGGCCACGCTCGGCGGGCAGTCCGTAGTGGCCCGCGCTGAGCGCGGCCAGGTAGACGCCCGCCGGGTCGGTGATCCCGCGCCGCGCGAGCGCCTCGGCCCACCCGGCGTCCTCCCTGAGCACCCGCCTGACCAGCGCGTGCTCCTCGTCCAGCATCGGCACCTGGCCGCTTTCGGCCGGGTCGGTCGGCGTACGCGACTCCACCCGCGCGCCCGCTGCCCCGACGCCGATCGACACGATCACGTCGGAGGAGGCCTCGGTGGCCAGGTCGATGAGGAGCACCCGGGCGCGGCGGCCGGACGGCGTGCTCTCCCCACCGGCGAGCACCTCGTCCTTCGGCGGCTCCTCCAGGCCGAGGTAGGCCACGCGCACCGACTCGGTCAGCAGGCCCTGCTCGATCAGGATCCGCCTGACCTCGTCGATCTCCTGCGCGGCGAGGGGATCGAGAGGATGGGGACGCTTGCCGGTGGTCAGGTGCAACGCTCCGCCCCTTTCAGATGCCGGAACGTTCCGGCATAGGTTTCGCGCCAACCTAATGCGGAATGCGGGAGCGGGACAAGACCCGGAGCCCAGGAGAAACACATCGTTTACCGGTCGGGCTACGATGCGGGGCGTGCAGACAGACGAGCCGGTCACCATCCTCACCGTCGCCAGGGAGGCGGGGGTGTCCAAGACGACGGCCTCCGACGCGTTGCGCGGCTCCGGGCGGGTGTCCGAGGCGACGCGCGCCGCGGTCGCCCAGGTCGCCGAGCGGCTGGGCTACGTGCCCAACGGCTCGGCCCGCCACCTGCGCAGGGCCAGCACCGGCACCATCGGCCTGCACGTGCCCGAGGTGCTCACCCGCTCGTCCTACTACATGTCGTTCGTGTTCGGCGCGGTCGAGCGGGCCGCGCGGCACGACTACGACGTCACCCTCATCACCTCGGGCCAGCGGCGCCCGCGTCCGCCACGGGTCGACGGCCTGGTGCTCGGCGACCCGCTCGGGGGCGACCCGGTGGTGGAGAGCCTGATGGGGACGGGCCTGCCGACGGTCTCCTGCGAACGGTTCCCCGGAGACCGGCAGGCCGACGGCGTCGTGTGGTCCGAGCACGCCGAGATGCTCACCCGGCTGCTCGGCCATCTGCGGTCGTCCGGGGCGGCGCGGCCCGCGCTCATCGTGGCGGGCGACGAGAGCGACTGGGCGGCCAACCTGCACCAGGGCTATCTCGGCTGGTGCACCGGCCAGGGGGTGGCGCCGCTCGTACGGCGGGTGTCCTTCGACGCGACGGGCGACGAGGTGCGCGCCGCCGCCCGCGACCTGCTCCGCTCCTCGCCGCTCGACGCCCTCGTGTGCGCGCCCGCGGGCGCGGCGACCGAGGTGGCGCCCCTGCTGCGCGAGTCCGGCGGCGACGTGCTGCTCGCCTCGTGCGTCGACAGCGCCGCCACCCGGCTGGCCGACCCGCCGATCACCGCGATCGACCTGCGTCCGCGTGAGGCCGGAGAGAGCTGCGCCGAGTTGCTGTTCGAGCTGCTGGCGGGGGCCGCCCCGGCGGGCACGGAACGCCTGCACCCGATAGAGCTGGCCGTACGCGCCTCGACCCGCCGGGACGGCATCTGACCGGGGAAGGTCGTACAAACTGGAGGTGTCAGCTTTTCGCCGTTTCCGGGGACTTGCCGGGATGGGCCTGAAGAGCCTGGTCTATGCGAAGGCGGGCATCCCCACTTGCTGGCGCATCGAACTCGCAGACGAACCGACGCTCTGCGTCTACGAGCTCAACGGCGACACGTACGATCCGCCGGCCGCCTACAAGGCGGGCGATGTCGCGCACCTGACGACACCGTTCCCGATCGGCTTCGATCCCGCCGTGCTCGTCCGCGGGCGGCGCTGAGCGCAGGGCTTGACCTGGTCCTCGGCCCTGCCGGCCCCCTCCTGCCAGGAGGACCGAGGCCAGGCGTTATCCCCGATCGGATGGTGCGCGAGCGGCCAGCGACGTGTAGACGGTCACCTCGTCCGGCTGCAGCAGACCGTCCTGGATGGCGCAGATGAGCAGCTTCTCCTTGGTGGGCGCGGGCCGGCCGGCCGCCGCGTACTTGACCCTGGCCCGGTCGATGTACTGCCGCACGGTCCGTTCCTTGATCCCCATCCGCGCCGCCACGGAGGCCTTCGACATCGACTGGAACCAGAACAGCAGCGCCGCGCGTTCCTTGTCCGACAGCTGCGGCCGGTGCGGCCCCTCGTCCGTGGCGATGGCCTGAGCCATCGGCGGTGTCACGCTCGGTCGGTCGGCGGCCACCTCCAGGATCGTCTCCAGGCACGATCCGCGGGTCGCCCGCCCTTTGCCGATGAAGGCCGAAGCGCCCGCGTCGAGCACCGCGCGCACCGTCTCCGGCTCCTCGTGCTCGGAGAAGACGATGACCCGCTGCCCGCCCGCGCACAGCTCGGCCACCCGGTCGATGACCATCGTGCCGTTGAGGTTGAGGTCGAGCAGCAGCACGTCGGCGGGCGTGCCGCGGACCGACTCGATGGTGGGCCCCTGCGCGACCAGCTCCACCTGGCCGTGCGAGCCGAACCACGAGCGCACGCCGTCCACCACGACCTGGTGGTCCTCCACCAGCGCCACCGTCACGGGTCCTGTCATGTGCCCTGTCATGTGCCCTGTCATGTGCGCTGCCAGATGCTGTTGACCCATAGCTCCCCTCCCTGCCGCTGATAGGTGACGACGACCCCGCTCGGTTCGTGCACCGGATCGGGGCTGGCCGGCAGGTCGTCGTTGTCGGCGACGACCGCCACGCTCACCATGGCCGACATCGCGGACACGGTCACCCTGGCCCTCGTCCGCGCGCCGTCCAGGGCCGCGACGGGCGCTTTGAGCAGGTCCTCGCGCACGCCGTCGGGCAGCGCGGGCATGCGCTCGCCGAACGGCGGCGCCGTCACCAGGACCTGCCGGCGCTCGGCCGCGTCGATGCGCTCGCGCAGCGCGGACACCAGCTCGTCCGGCACCTCCTCGCGCTCGGTGACGAGCCGCCGCAGCCGCATGGCGCCCGACGTGCAGTCGTCGCGCACGCGGGGGTCGCCGGGGTCGGCGCCGTCGGCCAGCTCCTTGAGCATCGACTCCGCCACCTCCCGGATGGCTTCGTAGCGGCGCAGCCGGTCGGCGTGGATGCGCTGGGCGGACAGGCGCCAGGCGTCGTCGGAGGCCAGCCTGCGGGCCAGCAGCGCGGCGTCCTCGGCGCGTACGCGCAGGGTGTGGCAGCCGAGCATGTAGCCGAGCTGGAGCGCGACACCGCTGACGATGACCACCAGGTATTTGGCCAGGGAGACGCGGTCGACCGTGCCCGTGGCGATCATCGCCACCAGCATGATGCCGGCGTTGGCCGACAGAAACGCGATGGCCTCGGCCCGCCAGCGCGGCCGGTTCCACAGCAGCATGACGCCGAGCCACCCCACCGACCCCCACCCCCAGTCGATGGGGCCGATCAGGTCCTCCGGCCGGCAGGCCACGATCACCGCGACGTCGAGGACGAGCACGGCGACGGCCAGCTCACGCGCCCTGGCCGGCCCGGTGTACGTGCGTAACAACGACAGCGCGGCGACGACGCCGATCACGGTGTAGGCGATCCAGGCCGCCGCCGCGATCAAAGGCCAGCGGAAGGAGTCCCAGCCCGTGACGGTGACGGTGAGGTCGTAGCCGGTGTGCCAGACCGTGGTGATCACGACGGCGCCGATGGCGGTGTAGAGCGTGTAGCGGTGCGCCACCTCCTCGATGTCACCGGTCATGGCCGCCACCACAGGCTTACCCGGGTGCCGTCGCTCCCCGAGCGGATGTCGGCGCCGGCGTTCGGCAGGGAGCGCATCGTGCCGAGGATCGAGCCGCGCACGCCGAACCGGTCGGACGGCACCCGTTCGACGTCGAAACCCGCGCCCGCGTCGGCGACCTCCACCCGGATCTCGCCGTCGCGGCTGCTGGAGACCAACTCGGCCTCGCGCACGCCGGCGTGCCGGGCGATGTTCGCCAGCGCCTCGTTGACGGCGCGGGCGAACCGCTCCGCGACGTCCCCCGGCACCGTCTCCGGCGTCAGGCTTCTGCGCACCTCCAGGCTCGTGGCACGGCCGGCCACCTCGTCGAGCAGGGCGTCGAGAGCGATGGCCGCGGCGCCGGCGTGCGGCGTGTCGCGCAGCCGTTCCAGGGCCGCCAGGTCGGTTACCGCCTGGCGGCGCAGCGTGTCCGACGGCCCGTCGTACGTGCCGAGGCCGACCATGGTCAGCGTGTGCAACGACGTCTCGTGGACGCTGCCGACCTGGCGCAGCTCGTCCTCGCGGCGCAGCCGCTCGACCATGAGCGCGACCTCGGCGCGGGCGCTGTCGCGCATGGACGTGTCAGCCGAGGCGGCCGATCGGCGCAACATCGTCATCAGCACCGCGATGGACAGGATCTGTACGAGGTGGATCGCGAGCGTGCTCACGACGTCCTGCTGCGGCGCCGCGAACCGGGCCCCCATCAGGTACGCCGTCGCCACGACCAGCCCCGCGGGCACGGCGATCGAGGGCCGCCAGGCGATGCCGGCGACGACCACGCTCATGGTGACCAGCCCGGAGACCCAGCTCGCGTTCGCGGCGAGCGCGTCCACCGCCACGAGGTGACGCTGTGCCAGGCAGAACAGGACGGTGATCGCGACATCACCGGCCGCCAGCCAGGAGGGCAGCGGCCTGCGCAACCGGGCCACCCGCAGGAAGAGAACGGTCCAGAGCAGGTGGATCGTCAGCGCGGGCACCAGCCACGACAACATGACGGGAGGCACGGCGCCCAGCACCGCAGCGACGATCGCCACCAGGCCGATCACGGCCCGGGAGCCGGACCCGATGCGCGCGGCCGCCTGCTCCAGTTGCCTGGCCGCCGAGTCGTACCTCGTGGAACCGCGGTGAGACATGCGCCGCCCGCTCGCAGTGAGAGCACAGGACGGGTCTCAGATTAACGCACGCCGCAGGGGCGTACGGGAAGATCGCGCCGGCCGTGGCGGCGGGTGGGGGGATGGGTGGCATGGTCGTTTCCTCGGGCCGGCTCAGCGGCGGTCGATCACCGCCCTCCCTGACCCTGATCCGCCGCCCCTCCTGCGGCATGACGGCTGATCGGCCGTCATCCGCCACGACGTCCGAACAGCCGTCGGTCGTGTCTTCTTGTACACGCGTGTACTGATGCCCGTGCCGCTGGGAACACGGAAGAAAGGGAACCTGATGTCCTTCGTGGTGATCCCCATCCTGGTGGGCTGCCTGTCTGTCATGACGGTCCGCGACCGCAGGGAGACCTGGAAGGCCGGTCTGCCGGCGGCACGACCGCGGCTGGTGGCGGCGGGCGGCACGTACGACGGCACGCGCGGACGGCCCTCGGACGCGTACGTCATCCAGGAACGCCTCATCGCGGCGGCCCACGGCACCCCCGTCCCCGGCCAGGACAGCACGCGGAGCACGAGCAGCGGGGGCGGCGCGGGCGAAACGGGAGACGCGGACCTCGCGCACACCGCTGCCGCCCTGGCCCTGGCCGCGGTGGTGGCCGCCCGCCCGCAGCACGCGGGGGCGCGGGAGGTGGACCTCGGCGAGTGCACCGAGGCGGCGCACCGCGCGGTGCGCGCCGCGGCCCGGTGCGCCCCGGCCCCGCACCCCGATCCCGATACGCCTGCGGCCCGGTCGGGTGGCGTGGAGCCGGGTGCGGCGGGGACGCACAGCGTAGGGACGCCGGCAGGGTCAGGCCCGTCCGGGCGTGGCGGTGACCGTGTGGTCAGCTCGCTGGACCTCGTCGTGCTCGACCAGGACGAGCACCCCCGCCTGCGTTACGCCCACGTCGGCGACGGCGCCATCTGGCACTGCGCGAAGGGTGCGGAGCCGCGGCCGATCACGACGGCGCACGTGTGCGACCGCGGCACCATGACGCGCGGGCTCGGACTGCCGTCGGCGCTCGCCCCGGAGATCGGGACGCTGCCCCTGCGCTCCGGCGACCGCGTGGCCCTCGTCACGGGAGGCGTCACCCGGGCCCTCGGCACGAACCGGCTCAAAGCGCTGCTCGCGAGCGGCTACTCACCCGCGGCCTGCCTGGACCGCCTGTACGACGAGATGGCCGCCCTCGAACCGGAGGGCGACGCCACGGCGATCATCGCCGACGTGGTCACCGCGTGAACGGGTCGAGCATCGTACGGTGACGGGCTCGACGCGGCGCGACACACCGCAGGCACGGCGCTAGCGGGGTGCCGCATGGGACGCTGACCTGAGCGTCGGCCGATCGGGAGGGCCGCGCGCGTCGCGCCGTATCGTTCCACAACAGTTTAAAGTTCATCCTGTGGAGCGGCTCGGAACCAGGACGGCGAAGTGAGCGCGACGGTCGGCGCGGGGCAGATCACGACGGGGGAGCCGGCGCCGGTTCGGAGGAGACGCCGCAGGCGGTGGTTGTCCTGGACGGTCGTCACGCTGCTGGCCGTCTGGGCCGTCATCCGCGCGGGCGGCCTGGAGCAGGGGTCGTTCCTCACCCAGCTGATGACCGTGACGCCCATCGGGGCGGGGATCGCGGCGCTGACCGCGGTGTTGTCGCTGCTCAGGCGCAACCGCCCGGCCGCGCTCGCCGCGGCCGTGGTGTGCGCGGTGATGGTCGCCGTCGTGGCGCCGCGCACGGTGGCCGCGGAGCAGCCGACGGCGCGGGGCGCCCCGTTGCGGGTGCTGGCGATCAACCTGTTCACCAGGGCCGACGCCCAGACGGTGGTCGACCTGGTGCGCGAGCACGATGTGGAGGTGTTCAGCGCCCTGGAGCTCAGTCACGCCGCGGTGGAGCGGCTGGACGCGGCCGGGCTGGGGCGGCTCCTGCCGCACCGGGTGCTGCAGCCCTCCTTCGGCGCCACCGGCAGCGGCATCTTCTCCAAGCATCCGGTGAAGGAGCTGACGGGGCTGTTCACGCCGATCGGGCACAACATGCCGGCCGCCGCCGTGACGCTGCCGGGTGGGGGCACGGTCGAGTTCGTGGCGGTGCATCCCAACCCGCCGCTCGGCCGTAAGACCGAGGAGTGGAACGCCGCGCTGCGCGCCTTCCCTCCGGCCGCCACCTCGTCGACGATCCGGGTGCTGGCGGGCGACTTCAACGCCAGTCTCGACCACCGCGCCATGCGCGACCTGCTCGGCCGCGGCTACGTGGACGCCGCCGACCAGGTGGGCAAGGGACTGGTGCCGACCTGGCCGAGCTTCAGGAAGTTCCCGCCCATCATCTCGATCGACCACATCCTGGCCGACCGGCGGGTGAGCGTGCGCCGCGTGGAGATCTTCGACGTGCCGAACACCGACCACCGCGGCGTCTTCGCCGAACTGCGCCTGCCCTGAGCGTCCTGCCGAGGGCGAAGCCGACCAGGCGCCCGCTCGCCGGCGGGGGGCGGGCGGGCGCCGGTGGTGCCGCGTCAGGCCACGTTCTCTTCCCGCGCTCGCTCCAGGATCTCGAGGTCGAACGCACCCGACTTGACGGCCGCGGTGAAGGCCTCCCAGTCGCGGCGGGGCACTTCCAGCACCGTGTCGGGGTGGTCGACGTGGACCACCTCCACGTGGTCGTTGATCCTCTTGGCCGCGACGCGGCCGGCGTCGTACGTCATCTGCAGCACTCCTTTCACTACCTTGCGGAGGTTCCGCCCCGGCCATCCGTTCGCAGGATGACCGGGGCGGCTGCGGGGAAGCCTTCCATCGAGCGGTCGTACAGGCCAGCGCCGCCCATCCGCGCTCGGGTGGGAAATGCAACTCGCGGGCGTCGATCTTTGGGCCTCGGTGCAAAGATGCCCTCCCCGCCCGGTGCGGAATCCGCGCCGGCGGCCGCTCGCGCGCGGGCCGGCTCGCGACAGGCCCTCTCGACATAGGGTTGCCGGTATGCCGTTGGCCAAGCCATACGACGAGGACCGCCTCGACGACGGCCTGCCGCAGCCTGCCGCGCCGGTTCTCAAGGTACGCGACACCACCGCGCAGTTCGGGGCCGTGACCGTGTCGAGGAGGAGTTTCGAGCCGCTGCGCCTGTGGCGGGCGGCCGAGCATCCCGTGGACCCCGGGCTGGAGGAGACCTGCCAGCTGCTGGTCCCGCTGGCCGGCTCGCTGCAGGTCATCTGGGCGGAGGGCCACGCGACGCCGGGCGTCGGCGACCTGCTGGTCCACGACATGACGCATGTGCTGGCCGCGCGTTTCCGCGCGCCGGAGCGGGGGCTGATGTTCGAGGCCGCCCTGGTCGACGTCCCCCGGTCGCTGGTCTCCCTGCCCGCGCATCAGGTGGGGGCGATGCTGGGCAGCATCATGCCGGCCACCCGCGGGATCGGCGCCCTGCTGGCGAGCGTCGTCACCGGGCTGGCGGAGAACCCGGACTCCTACCGGCCGGCCGACGGCCCGCGGCTGGGCATGGTGGTGCTCGACCTGGTCTCCGCGCTGTTCGCGCATGCCATCGAGACCAGCCCCGCCCTCCCGGCGTCCAACCGTGACGCGCTCATCCTGCGCGTGCAGGCGTTCGTGCAGGAGCATCTGCGCGACCCCGGACTGAGCCCTCGCTCGCTGGCGGTGCAGCACCACATCTCCACCAGCTACCTGCACCGGCTCTTCCAGGATCAGGGCATCACGGTCGGCGGCTACATCAGGGCGCAGCGGCTCGACCGCGCCCGGCGCGACCTGGCCGACCCCGCCCTGCGCGCGGTGCCGATCCACAGCATCGCGGCCAAGTGGGGTTTCTCGCACGCCGCCGACTTCAGCCGGGCCTTCCGCCGCGAGTACGGCGTCTCGCCCCGCGACTTCCGCCGCGAGGCGATCCGCACGGCTCCGCGCTGACGGGGCCGCGGTCAAGGAGGCCGGCTCAGGTTTTTCGCCGCTGGTCGGATGGGGTCGTACGGCACTTTTTAAGTGAGAAGTTAGCGGTGGTGCGTACGTTGACGAACTCAATCGCGATACGACACCACACAGAGGACATGTCATGCAGCTGACCTCAAAGCAGACGGACCACTGCGCAACCGTCCGGAGTGTCCGCATCACCTAGAGCTTCGCGAAGCACTGCTCCAGCGATGACAGCGCTGCCTACAGTCCGGCCCATGGGGGCTCGCGCAAAGAGCACCGAGGCGTGGAGCGAGCTGCGTTTCGCCTCCACGCCGCAGATCTCCATCTCCATCTCGCCCCACCTGACCGTGCTCGCCATGATCGCCGACGCCCTCGCGGGCCGTCGCCGCGGCCTGCCCGAGCTCTGGCGGAGGGCGGTCAGCGCGCGCGTCGGCCCGCACGGGCACGAGGCCGTGCGACCGCTGGCCGTGCCCGGTCGCACGGTCGCGCCCGACAGTCTCGTGGCGAGATCCCCGATCGACGCGGACGTCACCGTGCAGAGTCAGATCAGCGCGCTCCAGGACACCGCGCCGGATGCCCTGATCAAGGACTTGGAGCAGACGTTCGGGCCGGGGGCGCCGCCGGCGCACTGGCGCGCGGCCGCCGAGCGGCCGCGCCACTGGCTGCGCGGCTACGCCAGCGCCCTGGCCGAGGTCTGGAACACCACGGAACCCTTGTGGAAGCGGGCCCGCCCGCTGCTGGAAAGGGAGATCGAGCGCGTGGGCGTGGCGACCGTGCGCGGCCGCCCAGAGCTGCTGTTCGGGACGCTCAGTGACCGCATCGTCAGCACCGAGCGCGGCCTGCTCATCTCCGACCCCGAGGCCGGCGGGTACGACCTGGGCGACCGCAGGATCGTCCTGGTGCCGACGCTGGCCGGCAAGGACTCCGTGATCGTCAGCCTGGACGACCCGGAGGCGGTGTGGATCGCCTATCCGGTACGGGGCGCCGAATCGTTGTGGCGCAAACCGGTCAGGCCCTCGGTGGACGAGTTGTCCGCCCTCGTCGGCCCGATCAGGGCGGACCTGCTCTGCGCCCTCGACCAGCCCATGACCATGTCCATGCTGGCCGCGGACATGAAGATCGCCCCGAGCGGCCTCACGTACCATTGCGACCGGCTGCGCGCCGGGAGGCTGATCACCCGGGAGCGCCGCGGGCGTGAGGTGTGGATCGCCCGCACCCGCCGGGCGGAGGAGCTGCTGGAGCTTTTCCGGCGCTGAGCAGAGAAAGGGGGACGTGAGCGTGGGACTCACCTTCCACCGCGGCGCGCTGGAGACGTGCGCGACCGCGGCCAGGTCGGCGTCCGGGGCCTTCGCGGGCTCGGCGGGCCAGGCGCCGGACGTGACCGCCTTCGGGAACGTGTCCGGGTCGGCGGCGATGGCGACGGCCGCGGGCGACCTGCTACGGGCCGCCGAGCAGGCGGCCAAGACCCTGGGCGGTCGCCTGGAGGCGGTGGAGCGCACCCTCGACGCCGTCGAGCGCACGGTCGTCGCCGCCGACGGCGCCGCGGTCCAGCGGTGAGCGCTCTCGACGACGTCAGGGCCGCGCCGGGCGGCGGCGAACTGGCCGATCTCGCGGCCAAGGTGATCGGGGCGCCGGAGACGATCACCGCGGCGGCCAAGACCTGGCACGCCGCCGCGGGCACTGCCGGGGAGCACACCGGCGCGCTGCGCAATGCGGTCTCCGACGTGGACGAGGCATGGCAGGGGGCCGGCGCCGACGCGTTCACCGGTTACATGGGCCGGCTCGCGGGGTGCGGCGAGCGGTACCAGCAGGCGTTGCGGGACTGCGCGGGCCACCTCGACACCGCCGCGAGCACGCTGAGCTCGGCGGAGACGCTGGCGCTCGAGACCTGCCAGGGCTACGCCTCCGCCGCCCGTGAAGTGCGCGGGCGCACACCCCCGCCCACCGAGGAGCAGGTCGCCCAGAGCATGCGGCCCGCGCTCGGCGAGGCCCGTGCGGCGCTGCAGAAGCTGGTCACCGACACCGGCAAGACGCTCGACGACCTCGCGGGAAAGCTCCGGAGCGCGATCGGCACGATCCCGGACGTCGCCAAGGAACTGCCCGAGCCGGACGCGCAGTCCTTCGCGCCCGCCCCGGGCAGGAGGCTCGACTGGTCGCCGGCGGAGGCGGAGTCAGGCACGACCGCGCTGGCAGCGTCGACGCCGTCAGGCGCGTCGGGCGGCGGTTCGGGAGGCTTCGGCGGGTACGGCTCCAGCGGCCCGCCGCCGGCCGGAGGCGGGCCGGCCCCTCAGGGCCAGGTCGCCGGCTGGATCAACCAGGCGATCGCCGTTCTCAGGGCGCACGGCTACCCCCTGGAGAAGATGAACGCGAACGACATCTGGATGATCATCAAGCACGAGTCGGGCGGCAACCCGCACGCCATCAACAACTGGGACTCCAACGCGGCGAAGGGCACGCCCTCCAAAGGGCTGATGCAGACCATCGACCCGACGTTCGACGCCCACAAGCTGCCGGGACACGGCAACATCTACGACCCGGTCGACAACATCATCGCGGGCGTGCGCTACGCCATCGACCGCTACGGCTCGGTCTCGAACGTGCCCGGCGTGGTCGGCATGAAGACCGGCGGCGGCTACCGCGGTTACTGATCCTGCTCGAACGCGGGTTCGGCCGCCCGCGCGGGGTCGAGCACGGGGCCCTCGGGGATGAGCTGGAGCACGTTCGCCGGGACGGGCGTGGCCTGGCTCGCGTCGTAGCCGAGCTTGCCCAGCACGTCGGCGCCCGGCACGGCGTAGCGCCGTCCGTCGGCGGTGACCAGGTAGTAGGACTGGACCGCCTTGAGCTGGCCGTCGCCGGGCAGGACGCCGGCCAGCACGGCCTTGCCCGGCGGCAGGCGTACGAGGTCGGTGGCGTCGCCGTGCCCCTGGGGCAGCGTGGCGCCGGTGGTGAGGCGGGCGCGGGTGGATCCGGTGCTCGTGTCGGTGTAGACGGCACACAGCGGGCGGGCCGGGTCGTAGGCGGTCATGCTCGGCATGACAGGCGGCAGGCCGTCGGCGGGGAGCGTGGTCCGCGAGCGGGGGGCGGCGTTGGCGGTGGCCGCGTCGATGGCGATCTCCTTCACCGCGCCGCCGCCGTAGGCCTTCCTGCTCTCGGGGTCGCTGAGCAGCAGCGTGGCCTGGCCCTGGGTGACGGGGGCGAGCCCGTCGCCCAGCATGACGTACCAGCGGGGCTCGCCGCCGGCCACGCCGTCCGCGCGGAACACCTGGCCCACGGCGGCGGCCTTGCCCCCGGGCCCGGTGACCGGCCTGCCGCGGCCGCTGATGCCGGGCGCGGCCAGGTCTGGCCCCTCCGGCAGCGCGTTGAGCCAGGCGACCGGCACCGGGGCGGGCGCGGTGGGGGTGAGCCCGCGGGCGATGCCGCCCGCCACGCGCATGCGGGTGCCGCGCCAGATGGCCCACTGCCGGCCGCCCACGTCGACGAGGATCGCGTCGCCGTCCGCGACCTGCGTGCCGCCGACCTCGCGACCGGCGACCAGCGCCACGTACGGCTTGCGCCCGGTCGGCTCGGCGCGTTCCTGCACGCAGACCGCCCAGGGGCCCTTGGCCAGATTCTCGGGGGCGGGCAGCGAGTCGGGGGCGCCGGGGATGCCGATGGGCGCCCCGCGCTCGTAGCCGGCCAGGGCCTCCCGCGCCACGACCCGCTCCTTGATCTGCCCCGAGGCGAGCACGAGACGGGCGGAGGCGTAGTTGGCGACGGGGATGAGCCTGCGCTGGTCGTGGCTGTAGACGTAGCCGGCGCCCGTCTCGCGTTCGATGACGAGCGTGCCGGGCTCCTCGATCGACTTCGTGCCGCCGGGGCGCAACAGGCCGAACACGGCGAAGCCGACGCACAGCAGGACCGCCACCATGATCCCGGCCAGGAACCCGATGTTCTGCCGGCGCAGCGGCCATTCGGGCTGGTTGGGCTGAGCGCGCAGCAGAGCCAGTCCGATGCGCTGGATGGTGAGACGGTACGCCTGGTAAAGGTCGCGCTGGCTGTGCACTAACGCCCCTTGCTTCTTACTAGTACTTACTAAACCCAATTTATCGGAATAAAAGCCGCGAAGCCGCACGGTATCGCATAGGCGAACAATGGTGGGCCAGTAAATGACGTTACCGGCCACTCCCCCCGGCGGCGTCGCACAATGATGATCGTGAATCAGGACACCCGCTACATCACCCCCGACGCGATCGGCGAGGTCCGCCGCGACCTCAGGGAGGACCTGCTGCCGCTCTTCGCGGAGATCCGCCGGATCCTCGAGGAGAACAGGTCGCTCGACTTCCCCGGGTGGGGGCCACTGGGCGAGTGGACGGCGGGCGCGCTCTATCGGTCGCTCATCGACGCGTTCGTCCGTGACACCGACGCGGCGCTCGGCGTCATCAGGACGTGGGAGAGCGAGCACCTGCGCTTCGCCGAGCACAACTGGCGCGCGGCCGAGGACCTCGCCGTACGGCGGGCAGGGCGGCCGTGACCCGCAGGGTCGCCGGCCGGGCAAGGGACGGCTCACCGCTGCGCCCTCTGCCGAAGATCCCGCCCGACCCCGGAGCCGTGCGGGACATCCTGCGCAAGGCGGGGCGGCTGGAGCCGTCCGTGCTCGTCGGCCTGCTGGCCACCGCCCCGGCCGTGGCGAACGTGCCCGCCATCTGGACGGCCGCCGCGAACCTCCAGGCGGGCGTGGGCGGACGGCTCGACAAGGGCGCCAACAACGTGCTCACCGGCCTGATCAACGCGTCGGGGCAGAGGTGGATCGCCGAGGACCAGAAGGCGTTCGCCGACGCGGTCGCCGTGCTGCGGACGCACCTCGACGTCCTGCGCACCAACGTGCAGTGGGCGGCGGGGCACGTCGACGGCATCGGCGACGGTTTCCTCGTCTACTGGGGAGCGGCACTCAAGATCGCGCAGGAGACGTACCTGCGGCTGGCCGCGCTGCGGGTGCTCGCGCTGGCCCCGCAGACCAGGGTGGCGGCGAGGATCGCGATGCGCAGGACGGGCGCGCAGGCGAGCGCGGCGCTGGCCGCGTCGACCGAGCGGCTGGGGCGTTTTCTCGGCTCGCTCGGCTTCAAGGACGTGCTGGGCGGGGTCGCGGCGGGGATCGGCGGCTCGGCCGCCGTGCAGCTCGCGTTCATGCGGCCGGACGGCGGCGCGGCGGTCGACTTCACCGAGGCGGCCGCCGGCACAGCGAGGGCGGGCACGTTCGCCGAGCCCGAGCCGGGCACGCCGCTGCCGGACGCCGCCCGGTCCTTCGACTGGCGGGTCAGGGCACCCGGCGGCGACATGAGCCTGGACGACGTCGTCAGGGACAGGAGCTAACCGACCAGGCCGCGGATGGTCTGGTACAGGTCCAGTACGGCCAGCGCCAGCGGGATGAGCGCGATCATCAGCAGGATGTCCGCGATGTCGCCCATCCGGCCCCAGAACGGGGACGGCCGCCCGGACGTGAGCCACAACGCCGTGCCCGCCACGCCCAGGGCGAGCACCACCAGCGCGGGGACGATCCCGTAGAGCACCGTCCCGTCCGCCGCCCCGGGCGCGGCCCCGGCGGCGGCCAGCACCACCCCCGCCAGCGCCGTGGTCAGCAGCCAGACGCGCTGGCCACGACCCTCGAACACGCGGGCCCGCATGAGCATCGACAACGACAACGCCGCGCTCATCGCGGTCGCGGCCCAGGCGCCGTCGAGGACGAGCAGCACCTGGGCGCCGAGCACGACGAGCGCCACCCCGCCGAGCAGCCCTCCGCAGAAGCGGTCGGCGACCACCGTCTTGTCGATCACCAGCTCGCCGTCGAGGTCGCCGCCCTCGCGCCGCAGCTCATCGGCCGTCGTCGGCAGCGCGGGCAGCGGCATGCCCGCCAGCCGGAACGACAGGGACGGGATCGCCGTCGTCAGCCCCACCGCGAGGGCGGCCAGCACCGCCGCCACCCCGGCCGCGGCCAGGTCGAAGCCCATGACCAGCCCCGACGCCAGCAGCCCGCAGAGCGCGGCGGCGGCCACGCCGAGGAACGCCGGCAGCCCCTCCGCGACCGCGAACCCGGTCGCCGTGGCCAGCATCAGCACCACGCCGCAGGCGGACAGCAGGTTGGCCGGCTGGAGGATGGCGCCGTCCGTGGCCGGCCCGAGCAGCCCGGCGACGAACCCGTACGGCAGGGCGGCGTACCCGATGACCGCGCCCGATCGCGCGTCACCGAGCGCCCGCGACAGCGCCGCCGCGACCAGCAGCAGTACCAGCGCGACGACGCCCGCGACCAGGGCCGCGGGCGTCCAGGGCGGCCCGGTGGCGAGCAGCGCGGCGGCGCCCACGCCGAGCAGGGCGGCGGCGGCGCGCAGGCCGTACGACCTGGTGGTGGCGGGTTCCCAGCGGCCGGTGCGCTCCAGCACGCCGGTCGCCACGGCGTCGGCCACGTCGTCGAAGACGATCTCCGGCAGCTCGTGCCCGCGCGGGCGCAGGTGCAGCAGTTCGCCGTCGCGCACGGCCAGCTCGGACAGTGTGGCGTCGAGGTCGAACGGCGGGCCGCCGAGCCGCTGGAGTACCCAGCCGCCGTGGGCCAGGCCCGCCTCCGCGAGCCCCTCCCCCGCGATGCGCAGAAGGGTGGGCAGCAGGTTGCCGAGCGGCATGTCGGGCGGCAGGCCGACATCCAGGAATCCGCGCGGGGTCACGACGGTGACCCGGCACAGGTCGGTTCCGATGGCACTCACCCAGCCGAGTTTATGGATTGCCCATCGTGCGCGACCCGCTAAAAACATCCAGGAATTTTGAAATATCGCATATAACGCTATGTCGGCGGCTTTTATGGGCCCTGATGAGTGGCAGTCTGATCGTGGTCCGCAGACCCGAGCGGCGTACCCCGCCCGAGCCTCCCGGCGGCGAGGTGCTGCTGGAGTCGCCCCCGGAGATTCCCGAGACCGTGACCGGCGGCGGGCTGACCCAGCTGCTGACGTACCTGCCCATGATCGCCGGAGCCGGGGCGATGGCGCTGATGGTCACCGGCGGCGGCACCGGCAACCCGATCATGATGGTGTCCAGCGGCCTGTTCGCGGTCTCCATGATCGGCATGACCGTGGGCCAGATGATGCGCAACGCCGGCGAGCGCAAGAACCAGCTCAACGGCCAGCGCCGCGACTACTACCGCTACCTCGAACAGGTCAGGAAGCGGGTCCGCGGCGCCGCGGCGCAGCAGCACCGGGCCATGACGTGGAACCATCCCGACCCCGCCGCGCTCTGGTCACTGGTGATGACCAGCCGGCTGTGGGAGCGGCGGCCCCGCGACGACGACTTCGCCCAGATCAGGATCGCCACCTCGGCGCAGCGGCTGGCGCTGCCGATGATCCCGCCGGAGACCAAGCCGATCGAGGACCTCGACCCGATGACGGCGGGCGCGCTGCGGCGCTTCGTCCGCACGCACGCCACCGTGCCGGGGCTGCCCGTCGCGCTGGCGCTGCACTCGTTCGCCAGGATCTCCGTCACCGGGGACCCCGGGGCCGCGCGCGACCTCGTCCGCGCCGCGCTGGCGCAGGCGGCCGCGCTGCATTCGCCGGAGGAACTGCGGATCTCGGTATGCGCGGGCGGTGAACGCGCCGCCGAATGGGAGCCGGTGAAGTGGCTGCCGCACGCCCTGCACCCGACCGAGGAGGACGGCGCGGGCCCGGTGCGGCTGGTCGTACGCGACCTCGGCGAGCTGGACGCCCTGCTGGGGTTCGAGCTGAAGGACCGCCCCCGGTTCAGCAAGGGGCTCGCGCCGGACGCGCTGCCGTACCACGTCGTGGTGGTGGACGGCGGCACGGTGCCCGCCGGCAGCCAGCTCGCCCTGGACGTCATCGAGGGTGTCACCGTCATCGAGCTCGGCGGCACGGTCCCGCAGGCCCCCGCGCAGCTCACCCTGCGCCTGGAGGTCGGCCCCGACGAAGTGGTCAGGGTCGTCGAGGACGAACTCGGCAAGGAGCTCAGGTCGGGGCTCGGCCGGCCGGACCGGATGGCGCGGCCCGCGTTCGCCGCCCTGGTCAGGCAGCTCGCGCCGATGCGGTCGGGCACCGGCGGCAAGGAGGAGCAGCAGGACGTGTTCGCCACGAACACGACCCTCACTGACCTGCTCAGGATCGGCGACGCGCGGCGCCTGTCGCCCGCCTCCACCTGGCAGCCCCGCCCGGCCAGGAACCGGCTGCGGGTCCCGATCGGGCTCGGCGCCGACGGGCGGCCGGTCGAGCTGGACATCAAGGAGGCCGCCCAGGGCGGCATGGGACCGCACGGGCTGGTGGTCGGAGCGACCGGCTCCGGCAAGTCGGAGCTGCTGCGCACGCTGGTGCTGGCGCTGGCGGTCACGCACTCGTCCGAGACGCTGAACTTCGTGCTCGTCGACTTCAAGGGCGGCGCCACGTTCCTCGGCCTCGACACGCTGCCGCACGTCTCCGCCGTCATCACCAACCTGGAGGACGAGCTGCCGCTGGTGGACCGCATGCACGACGCGCTCCACGGCGAGATGGTACGCCGCCAGGAGCTGCTGCGCGCGGCCGGCAACTACGCCTCCCTGCGCGACTACGAGCAGGCCCGCGAGCAGGGCGCCGACCTGCGGCCGCTGCCGACGCTGTTCATCGTGCTCGACGAGTTCAGCGAGCTGCTGACGGCCAAACCGGAGTTCGTCGAACTGTTCGTGATGATCGGCCGGCTCGGCCGGTCGCTCGGCGTGCACCTGCTGCTCGCCTCGCAGCGGCTCGAATCGGGGCGGCTGCGCGGGCTCGACACCCACCTGTCGTACCGGATCGGGCTGCGCACCTTCTCGGCGGCCGAGAGCCGGGCCGTGCTCGGGGTGGCGGACGCGTACTCGCTGCCGCCCGAGCCGGGCAACGCCTACCTGATGTTCGAGACCACGGGCATGACCCGGTTCAAGGCCGCGTACGTGTCGGGGGCGTACCAGCCGGACGCGGCGCGCCACCGGGCGGCGCCGGCGCGCTCGGGCCACCGAGGAAAGATCATCTGGTACGGCCCCGAGCGCGTCCCCTTGCCGCCGGTGACGGAGACGCCCCCGCAGGAGGACGAGAGGGACAAGCAGACCAAGCAGGACAGCCTGCTGGACATCGTGGTCGGGCGGCTGACCGGCCAGGGGCCCGCCGCGCACCGGATCTGGCTGCCGCCGCTCAAGGAGCCCGCCTCGCTCGACCGGCTGCTGCCGCCCATCGAGGCCACCCCCGGGCACGGCCTCACCGCCGCTGGCGTCGCGCGCGAGCGGCCGGGGCGGCTGCACGCCGTGGCCGGCATCGTGGACAGCCCGTTCGACCAGCGGCGGGACCCGTACTGGCTGGACCTGTCGGGAGCGGCCGGCAACGTCGCCATCGTCGGCGCGCCGCAGACCGGCAAGAGCACGCTGCTGCGCACGCTGATCGCCTCGCTCGCGCTCACGCACACCCCCAAGGAGGTGCAGTTCTACTGCCTGGACTTCGGCGGCGGCACCCTGTCGTCGTTGTCCGGGCTGCCGCACGTCGGCGGCGTCGCCACCCGGCTCGACGCCGACGCGGTGCGCAGGACGGTGGCCGAGCTGAAGACGCTGCTCGACCACCGCGAGCGGCTGTTCGTGGAGCGCGGGATCGACTCCATGGCCACCTACCGCAGGATGGTCGCGTCGGGCGCGTACGAGGGCGACGGCTGGGGGGACGTGTTCCTCGTCGTGGACGGCTGGGCGATCGTGCGCCAGGAGTACGAGCAGCTCGAACCCGACGTCGGCGACCTCGTCACCCGCGGGCTCGGCTTCGGCATCCACGTCGTCGGCACCGCCAACCGGTGGATGGAGTTCCGTTCGGCCGTCCGAGACCTGCTCGGCACCAGGCTGGAGCTCAGGCTCGGCGACACGTTCGACAGCGAGATCAACCGCAAGGCGGCGGCCAACGTGCCCGAAGGGGCTCCTGGACGCGGGCTCACCCGCGAGGCGCTGCACTTCCTCGCCGCGCTGCCGCGCATCGACGGCCGTTCCGGCGTGGACGACCTGTCCGACGGCGTGACCGCCTTCGTCGAGGCGGCGTCCGAGGCCTGGCACGACCACCCGGCCCCGCCCGTACGCCTGCTGCCCGCCCTGCTGCCCGCGCACACGCTGCCGCGCGGCACCGGGGACCCGGCCGAAGGAGGGGCGGCCCGCGTGCCGATCGGCATCGACGAGGCCGCCCTGGCGCCGGTGTGGCTGGACTTCGACGCCGACCCGCACTTCGTCGTGTTCGGCGACACCGAGACCGGCAAGACCAACCTGCTGCGCCTGGTAGCAGGCGGCATCGCGGACACGCACACGCCTCTGCAGGCGCGGTTCGTCGTCATCGACTACCGCCGCACGCTGCTCGACGCCACCGACACCGAACACCGCATCGGCTACGCCGCCTCCAGCACCGCCGCCGCCACCCTGCTGCAGGGCGTGCAGGAGGTGCTGCAGACGCGCCTGCCGCCGCCCGACCTCACCTCGGAACAACTGCGGACGCGCAGCTGGTGGACCGGGCAGGACCTGTACGTGATCGTCGACGACTACGACCTCGTGGCCACCTCCGCCAACCCGCTCACCGTGCTCGGCGACCTGCTGCCGCAGGCCAGGGACATCGGCCTGCACCTGGTGCTGGCGCGATCCATGGGCGGGGCGGGGCGCAGCATGCTCGACCCGGTCGTGCGGCGGCTGAAGGAGATGAACTCGCCGGCCGTGCTGCTGTCGGGGCCGCGGGACGAGGGTCAGCTGTTCGGCAACGTACGGCCGCGCAAGCTCCCGGCGGGACGCGGCCTCTACGTGGACCGGCGGTCGGGCGAGAGGCTCATCCAGACCGCCTACCTGGGCTGAAGGACTCCGGGGGCTCCGGGTCTCAGCGGTCGAGGTCGCGCTGGATGCGGGCCAGCTCGGCCGTAGCCTGGTCCATGGCGGCCTCGTACGCCTCCCGCGCCTCCCGCATGCGCACGTCGGCCGCGTTGTTCTCGGCGGCCAGGTCGAGCGGTCCCTCCCCCAGGACGTCGCGGAGCAGCTCGGCCGACTTGGCCTGCATGTCGGCCAGCGCCTCGGCGATCAGGGTCAGGATCGTCTCCGACAGCCGCTGCGAGCCCCACCGCATGGCGCGGGGGTCGATGTCGAGGCCCGTGACGCCCTGCGCCGAGCACTCGACCGTCACCAGCTTGCCGGGGTCGCGGGCGACGCCCGTGACGTCGAGCACCTGCCGGTGAAGCTCGTCCAGCTCGGCGGCGGGCCGCTGTGCCTCGGCCACCAGCCGGTCGATGGCCTCCTCGTCGAACGCCGCCATCACGCGGTCATCCTTCCCCTGTCATCACGCGTTCTCCGCGGACCCGGCCGGATCCGCGCTCCCCGCGGGACCGGTCAGGTCTGCGCTTGCGGCGGAACCGGGCAGCTGCGGCGAGCTCTCCAGCTGGGTGCCGCTGATCCGGTCCGCGACCGCCGACTGGCCCATCGACCCCGCGGTCACCGCGACCGCACCGCCGATCAGCGCCTTCTTGACCGGCGACATCTGCGCCAGCTTCTGCACCGCCTTGCCGAGCAGGCCCTGGCCGCTCCCGACGAACTCTCTCGCCCTGGAGGCGAGCATCCCTGCCTGGTGGTCCGCCCTGCGGCCGAACCCGGTGGCGGCCACCTCGGCGGCCGCCCTGGTGAAGGGGTTCACCGCGGCGACCTTGTGCATCACGCCCGCCGCGAGGATGCCCGCACCGGTGGCGAAGACGGCCTTGCCCAGAGCGTCGTACACGTTGGCGGTGACGCGCAGGGTGTCGGCCGTCGCCCTCGGCGAGGCGACCTTCTCCCCGGCGTCGTCGGAGTAGGCCAGCACGGTGTCCTTGTAGAGCTCGGCGCTGGGTGCGGACCACTCGACGCCGCGCGTGGAGGAGTCCACCGTTCCGGGGTGCCGTTCCAGGGCCGAGGCCAGCCGCTCCCATCCGTCGGCCGCCGTCCGTTGCTGGGCGGTGTCGCCGTACATGAGGGGAAGGAGCAGCGTGGCGTAGCGGGCGCGGTTCCAGCCGAGGAGCATCGAGCCGGTCGTCGCCATGGCCGAGCCCTCGATCACCGACCACGGTTGTTCAAGCACCTGGGGCTCGCTTTCACGCTGGGATGTCGTCGATCTGGGACAGGGCCCGCGGGTCGGCCGGCATGTCCGCGGCGAGCCCGGCGGCGCTCGCGTCGCCGTCCACGTAGCCGTTGGCCGTGCTGTACGCCCTGTCGTGGATGTCGGCCACCTGGTCGCGTTTGTCCGACAGGTACTTCAGCGCGGCCGTCTTGACCTCGTCCAGCGCCTGCCCGAGCGACCCGCCGAGCAGCCCGAAGGCGCCGTACGCGCCGGACGTCAGCTCGACCTGCCCGATGGCCCGGCTCATGGCCTCCAGATCGTGCATGGGTGCCGACGCCATGTTCCGGCCCATCGCGCGGATCGACTCCGCCTGCGCCGCCACCGAGTCCCGGTTCATGAGCTCACCCCACCACCGGAGGGCCGCAGTCGATCTCGGGCCGGAAGAAGCCGTCGTCGCTCTTCGGCGTGAGGGAGCGCCGGCCCGACCGCGCGTCCTGCGGGACCGCCCCGCCCATGGGCATGAACGGCACGCCGCCGGTCGCCGTCGTGCCCGGCTCCCGCACGCCCACGGGCGTCACGGCCGGGGACGGGGAGGCGCCCACGACCGGCACGGTGCCCGGCCGCACGGAGGGGCCGGTCTCGGCCGTGACACTCCTGGTTCGCGCCGGGTCCCCGGAGGGGGACGGATCATGACCCGTGGACGGGGACGGCCCGCCGTCGCGCCTGAACGAGGGCACGGGGGTCGTGGCGGGAGGGCCGAACACGGGCGGGGCGGCCGGGGGCGTGCCCGGCGCGGTAGGGCGCGCGACCGCGGGCGTGGCCGCGGTACTCACGGGAGCGGGCCCGGCCGGCCCGGCCGCCGTCGAGGTGGGAGCGGGCGGCGGCGCGCCCGCGGGCCCCGCCGGCGGCCCGCCGGCTGTGGTGCCTCCCGGGTTCGCCGGCGCCTGCCCGCCGGCCGGCGCTCCTGGCGGCGTACCGGCGGGAGCGGGCTGGGAGCCCGGCGTCGCGGCCAGGTCGGTGGCGGCCGCAGCCGTGCCGTCGTACGGCGGGGACCCGTGCCCGCTGCCCAGCGGCGTCGCGACCCGCTCGGACGGCGGCATGTACGGCGCGGGCGACGCCAGATCCGCGTCCCAGGGCAGACGGTCCGGCATGGCCTCGTACGCCTGGTGATAGGCGCCGTTCAGCTTCGTCATGAACTCCCGCGCGTCGGCGTCGGGATCGTTGGCCGGCATCGACTGCCCCGCTCCCATACCGCTGGCCTCCACCCAGTACATGCGCTGCTCCGTGGCCTGGTCGAAACGTTCCTTGGCCGAGGTCAGCTCGCGGCTCACCGTCTCGAGCGAGGGCGGCACGGTGTCCACGCCGTCCCGCAGCGCCTGAAGGTAGGTCTGGAGGCGCTTCATCCGGGCGAGCATGGCCCTGGCCGACTCCCCGCCCCACGCGCCGTCGGCCACCAGGCGGGCCGCGCTGTCGCCCAGGGTCGTGATCGTGGTGGTGAGCAGCTCGGACGCCGACCTGTAGGCGTCCGAGACGGGCCCGAACTCCTCCGGCCTGGTCCCCATGACCATCCGCCGGATCTCCTCGCGCCCGCCGTACCCGGCGGGGTTGCCGCCCTGGAGGCAGCCGTTCCTGATCGGCTTCGGTTCCGGCAACGCGTTGTCCTCTATTCCTTGCGTGGTGCCGCGCCGGCCCGCTGGTCGGCGTCCAGCACGGTGCCGGCGGTGGCCGCCAGGTCGTCGACGACCCGCTGGACCTGCTCCATCACGAAGGCGAGTGAGTCGCAGGTGGCCAGCCTGGCCCGGACCACCGTGCCGGCGTACCCCTGGGCGATGTCCCAGTCGCCCGCGGCCGCCGGGGACAGATCGGGCACCTGGTACCTGGCCGCCTCCAGCTGGGGCAGCAGTTCCCTGGTCAGCTTGCCGGCCACGTCGAGAAGCGCCTGGGGCTCGCACTTCGCCACGTCCCCCGCGGTGGCCGGGTCGATGAGCGGCTCGTCCACCGTGGCTCAGGTGCCCCAGCGGCGCATGTTGGCGTGCTCGGCATCGCGCATGATCTGCGTCGCGTCGTGCAACGCCGGGCCGAAGCGCTGCATGGTGTCGCCCATGGCCACCACCGCGCTGTTCCACTCGCTCTTGGCGGTCAGGTAGACGTCCTTGGCGGCGCCGTCCCAGGTCTCCAGGATCTTCAGGTCGCTTTCCAGGTCGGCCAGCTCGCCGGTCAGGTTCGCGTAGGCCCGGCCGAGTTCCGTGGCGATCTCATCCATCTCGTCGAAGTTCGCGAGGATGATCTCTCCGCCACCGTTCATGGTGCATCTCCGTTCGTCAGACCTGGCCGGCGCTCAGCGCGGCCTTGAGCCGTGCGGCGACGTCGCTCGCGTTGGTGTTCGCCTCGTCGTACTGGATGCCGGAGCCCTTCAGGTTCTCCGCGATCGTGTGCAGCGCGTCGATGACCCTCTTGAACTGCGGGTTCCACTCGTTCAGCACCTGCGCGTAGACGGTGGCGGACTCGCCCTGCCACGCGGCGCCGAGCGTCGCCGGGATCTGGGTGAGCCGGTTGTGGATCTGCGTGATGTTCTGGTGGGCGATCAGCGCGCGTTCTGCGGCGCTGTGCTGGCTGCCCGCCTCATAACGTGTGGGCTCTGGCACGTGCACCTCTCGGTCTCGTGGCCCGGAATGCGACCGGGTTCCCGTACTTTCCGATCAACGTAAGTGGGCCGGAACGAGGCGGGCCACCCTTTCAACTTTCCTGTAAGTGTCACGGTGTCCCCGGCGCGGTCCCCCGCGCGTTCCCCGCACGCCAGCCCCTGCGACGCGCTCTGGGCAGCATCAACGCCACGAAGACCACCAGCGTGGTGGCGCCGACCGCGCCCGCGGCGATGGCGACCGCGATGGCCTGCTTCCGCGCGTCCGGCACCGGCGCCCTGGCCAGCACGATCGGCGGGGCGGCGGCCTTGTCCTCGGTAACGGGGATCACCGAGGTGACCGCGAGCAGCGGGTTGACCAGGCCGGCTCCGGTGCCCGCCGCGCCGCCGCCCTCGGCCGTACGCTCCAGCCTGCGCTTGATCTGCCAGTGGTCGAGCTCCGGGTGCCTGGCTCTGACCAGCGCGACCACGCCGGACACGAAGGGGGCGGCGAAGCTGGTGCCGTCCAGTCCCGTACGGTAGCCGCCGCCGGTCCAGGCGCTGGTGATGCCGGCTCCCGGGGCGGTGACCGAGATGCGGGTGACGCCGTTGGAGAACTCCGACTTCGCGCCGTCGGGCGAGGCCGAGCCGACCGCGATCACGCCGGGATACTCCGCCGGGTACGCCGCCGCGACGGCGCCGTCGTCCTGCTTGACGTTGCCCGCGGCGGCCACGATCACGGCGTCCTTGTCCTGCGCGTACGTCACGGCCGACTTCAGGGCCGGATGGTCCTGAGCCTGCACGGACACGTTGATCACGTCGGCCCCGAGGTCGGCGGCACGCCTGATGCCCCTGGCCAGCCGCGACACGTCGCCGGAGCGCCCCTCGGTCTGTTTGATCGACAGGATCGTGGCGTCCGGCGCGACGCCCATCACGGGCACTCCGCGTGACGTGAGGTCGCGTCCGGCGATGATCCCGGCGACGGCCGTGCCGTGGCCGACGCAGTCGCGCTTGTCGGTGCCGGTGAGGTCCTCCTGCCGGACGACCACGCCGGACAACTGCGGGTGGGTGGCGTCCACGCCGCTGTCGACCACGGCCACCGTCACACCTTCGCCCCTGGTCAGCCGCCACACCCGCTCGAACCGCAGCCGCTGCTGGGGCCACGGCTCGCCGGTGACCTCCGCCACGCCGGGCTCGGGTTCGCAGCGTACGGCGGGCGTGGTCGCGGGGGTGGGGGC
>NZ_JAAAHR010000107.1:0-32878 GCF_009908215.1 Nonomuraea sp. K271
CCCCTGTCCCTGGCCAGCAGCACGGTCCCGGCGGCCAGCCCTCCACCCGCGCTGGCCCCGCCCACCGCCAGCCGGTCAGGGTCGATGCCGAGCTCGCCCGCGCTCTTGGCGGTCCAGGCCAGCCCGGCGTAGCAGTCCTCGACCGGGGCGGGATGCGGGTGCTCCGGCGCGAGCCGGTAGTCGACGGAGACCGCGACGATGCCGAGCCGCTCGACGAACCCGACCATCGACGCGTCGTCGATCTCCGGTCGACCGAAGATCATCCCGCCGCCGTGGATCCAGTAGAGCGCCGGCCGCCTCCCTCCCTTCCCTGCCGGGCGGTAGATCCGTAACCGGACGTCCGGGGCGCCCGACGGCCCGGGGACGTGGCGGTCCTCGATCACCACGTCGGTCTCCAGGACCGGTTGCACCCCCAGGGCCTCGTCGATCTGCGCCCGGTACCGGGCGAGGTCCTCGTACGACAGTGTGGACAGGTTCATCTCCGGCAGGGGCGCCTGTTCGAGGGCCGCACGCAGCTCGGGGTCGAGATTGGCGTGGAACGCCATGAGCTTTCCTTTCCGCGGGATGTTGCGGGCTTTTCCCCGATGTTCATGGGCCCCGCCCATGTCGCACAACAGGCGCCGGGTCACAATTCGCCCCTCGAACCCGCCGACGCCGGAGCGGCCGTCTTTACCGCGAATCCCGATAGCTCAGCCCTGCCCGAAGAAGGCCAACCACCGCCACGACCGCTCCGCCAGGCGCGAAACCGCCGACGCGCCCCCGCTGAGGGCTGGATATCGCCCCAACGCCCTGGGCATGCTGTCGGGATGTGCCATTCGACCGACAGCAGACCACCGGCGCCGCCCGTCCAGGGGGAGGTGGCCTCGCATGAGCAGATAGAGCTGACCGCCGCCGACGGCAACCGTTTCCTCGCCTACCGGGCCGAGCCCGCAGAGCCGAACGGGCGGTGCGTGGTGATCCTGCCCGACGTACGCGGTTTGCATCCCTTCTACCGCGACCTCGCCGTACGCTTCGCCGAGGCGGGATTCCCCACGATCGCGATCGACTACTTCGGCCGCACGGCGGACGGCGGCGAGCGCGACGACGACTTCGACTTCATGACGCACGTCAACCAGCTCACCCCCGAAGGGATCAGAGCCGATGTGAGGGCGGCGACCGAGGAGCTGTCGGACAGAGGGCCGGTGTTCACGGTGGGCTTCTGCATGGGCGGCTCCCAGTCGTGGCGGCAGGCGGCCGAGGGCAACGGCCTGGCCGGCGGCATCGGCTTCTACGGCGCGCTGCGCTTCATCGACCCGCCGCAGGACGGTCCTGGGGCGCCGCTGCTCCTCCTCAGGGGCGGGGCCGACACGGTCTCGACGCCGGAGGAGTTCGAGGCGTACGAGGCCACACTCGACCGGGTGGGCACGGAACACGAGACGCACGTCTACGAGGGCGCGCCGCACTCGTTCTTCGACCGCTCGTACGGCGAGTGGGCCGAGGCCTGCCAGGACGCGTGGAAGCGCATCCTGTCCTTCACCGAGCGTCACGCTCAGCCCAGATAGGCGGCCCTGACGACGGGGTCCTGGCGCCGGCCGACGGTCAGCGCGGCGGCGTACGCGTCGCGCAGCGGGGTGAGCCCGCACGACTCCAGCACCTCGGAGACGCGCTCGCGGCGCTCGCGCTCGCGCCGCCGTCTGCCCGGCCATCCGGCGAGGTCGGCGGCGATCCCGCCGCCTCCGCCGTGCCAGTCGAGCGCGGCCAGCACGTCGTCGGCCACGGTGAGCCGTCCGAACACCCGGGTGCGCTGGAACGTACGGCGCAGCCCGGCCCGCGCCCGCCTGACCGGTGACATGCCGGTCAGGTCCCGCCCGGCGAGCCTGACCCGTCCCTCGCTCGGCCTGCACAGCCCGGACACCACGTCGAACAGCGTCGTCTTGCCCGCTCCGTTCGGCCCGATCACGCCGCACACCAGGCCCGCACCGACCTCGAACGACACCTGGTCCAGCGCTCTGACCCCGCCGAACGCCACGGACACCCCTTCGACGGCCAGCATCAGCTCACTCCCAGGTAGGCGGCGGTCAGCCGTTCGCCGTCGACCGCAGCGCCGACAGCCAGCGCCGACCTCGGCGTCCTTGGTGCCGTACCATGAGGGCCTCCCTAGCGATTTGGCCTAGCGCTCGCTTGGTTTCGCGGTGAGCGTAAGTTCGGCCGGCAGGGGTGTCAACGGGCTCCCGAGCAACCGCTTGCTCACAACTTCGGCGCCGGGTTACCGTTTGGCGCATGCTGATGCGCGCGGCCGTCCTGACCAGGTTCCACGCCCCCATGGAAGTCCGCGAGGTCGAGATCGCCGACCCCGGCCCCGGCGAGGTGCGCGTACGCATCAAGGCATCCGGCGTGTGCGGCTCCGACCTCAAGGCCATCGACGGCAAGAGCCCGGTGGCGAGCCGGCCGCCGTACATCCTCGGACACGAGAGCGCCGGGATCGTCGAGAGCACCGGCACCGGGGTGACCACCGTCAAGCCCGGCGACCACGTCATCATCGCGATGAACGGCCCCTGCGGCCGTTGCCGCCCGTGCGGCGCGGGCCACTTCCACCTCTGTTCGGGCCCGGCCCGGCTCCCCACCATCATGGGCGGCCCGCCGCGCGTCACCCTCGACGGCCAGGAGACCCGCCGCTTCATCGGCATCGGCTCGTTCGCCGAGTACACCGTCGTCGCCGAGACCATGTGCGTACGCATCGCCGCCGACGCGCCCTCCGCCGCCATGTGCCTGCTGGCCTGCGGCGTCGTCACCGGCGTCGGCGCCGTCACGAACGTCGCCAAGGTGCCGCCCGGCGCCACCGTCCTCGTCGTCGGCTGCGGCGGCGTCGGACTCAACGTCATTCAAGGGGCGGTGCTCGCGGGGGCGACCACGATCATCGCCGCCGACGTGGCCGAACCGAAGCTGAACCTGGCCGAACGCTTCGGCGCCACCCACACCCTCCTGGCCACGGACCTGCCCGGGCAGGTGGGGGAACTCGTGAAAGGCGGTGTCGACTACGCCTTCGACGCGACCGGCGCCCCCGGCGTGCTGTCACAGACGTTCGCCGTCACCCGGCCCGGGGGGACGGCGGTCATGGTCGGCAGCCCACCGCAGGGCCACCCCGCGCAGATCGACACCGGCCTGCTGTTCGCCTCCCGCCGCCTCATGGGCACCCAGGGCGGCGACGCCGCGCCCCACCGCGACCTGCCCATGCTCGCGGCGCAGTACCTCCGCGGCCGCCTCGACCTCGACGGCCTCATCACGGAACGCCTGCCCCTCGACCAGATCAACGAGGCCGTCGACCACGTCCGCCAGGGCACCGTCGCCCGCACGGTCATCACCTTCTGAAACCCCGAGACCCTCGCCGGCTTGCCGAAAGCGCGCTAAGACCCGTCGCGCGTGGGGTTCGCCTCCTCCCGAACGATCAGGTCGCCCGCGAAAGCGCCTTGGGACACTTCCTTCACGTGGAAGTAGGCCGCCTTACCCTCGGTTGTCTTGATGCAGTAACGGCCTCCGTGCTCCAGCGTGATGCTGCGCACCCCTTCAGCGCGGGCCGGCTCCCGGCCATCCGCGAAGCCAGGCGTGTCGGCTTTCAGCCAGGGAGCGATGAGAGCGCCCTTGTTCATGTGCACCATCGGGTAAGACCATTTCGCGATGTCGTTCTGAGGGCTCCAACCGGCCCGCTCCGGTGGTACGGATGAGACCAGGTCGTGAGCGGCCATTCTGCTCTGCGACTTTCGCGTATTTCCCGACCAGTTCTCGGCAGGAGATCGGAGCTCACGACGCGAACCGCGGATGGAGCGATGATTTTCGCCGTGGCCGCCGGTCCATATCCCGACACGATCGACCGTTCCCGGGAGAGCAGCATGACCGTGACCTACACCTTCGACGTCTTTTCCAGCCTCGACGGCTTCGGCGGCGCCGGCGGCGACTGGACCGGCTACTGGGGCAAGCAGGGCCCCGAGCTCCTGAACCACCGCCTCGCCCTGTACAACGAGGACCAGCGGATGGTCTTCGGGGCCAACACCTACCGGGCGTTCGCGCGCATGCTGGCCTCCAGCACCGAGGAGTCCGAGGTGCGCGACCCGTGGGTCACGCGCATGAGGAACCTGCCGGCGACGGTGGTGTCGACCACGCTGGAAGGATCCCTCGACTGGCCGGACGCGACCGTCGTGAGCGGTGACGCCGTCGACGTCGTCGCGCGGCTGAAGGAGGAGTCCGAGGTGCCGTTGCGCTCGCACGGCAGCCTGTCGATGAACCGGGCGCTGATGGCCGCCGGTCTGGTCGACTGCGTCCACGTGACGCTGTTTCCGGTGATCACAGGCCGGACCGGACTCTCCCCGATCTTCCAGAACGCGGCCGACTTCGACCTCGAGCTGATCGAGACGCGGACGCTCGACGGCAGCATCCAGGAGCTCATCTACCGGCCCACCCTGCACGCGTGACCGCCTCCCCGCAGTGGCTGCCCGGGCGGCGGGTTCCTGGACTTCCTCCAAAAGATCAGAAGAGGCGGTATGTCCTATCCCGAGCCCCGCTACTTCGGCGAGACCGGCGAGCACAGCGGCACCTTCGCGCTCTCCGGCCGCGAGCCGGACCTGTTCATGGGGGTGGGAGGCACGCAGGTGCACTACCTCGCCACGGGCGGCTCCACGAACGGCGCGTACGGCCTCTACCGGTACGAGATGGGCCCGCGCCCCGGCGGCCCCGAACCGCACTTCCACCGCACCATGACCGAGTCGTTCTACGTGCTGTCAGGCACGATCCGCTTCTACAACGGCGACAAGTGAACCGACGGCAGGCCGGGCGACTTCCTGTTCCTGCCCGAGGGCGGCGTGCACGCCTTCAAGAACGAGTCGGGCGAGCCGGCCACGATGCTGATCCTGTTCACGCCGGGCGCCCCGCGGGAGTCGTACTTCGAGGAGCTCGCCGAGATCGCCACCACCGGCCGACAGCTGAGCCCGGAGGAGTGGACGGAGCCCTACCTGCGCCACGACCGGTGCATGGTGTGACGTCGACGCTCCCCGGTCGAGGTCAGGCAAAGCCACTGGAACGATGCGTGACGGATCTCTTACCGTGTGTTACCTACACCACGGAGAGGAGAGCCGGTGCACATCAGGAACGTCACCATGGCCGGGGCGCTCACAGGGCTGGTCATGACGGGGATGCAGACCCAGTCCGCCGTCGCCGGAGACGTCCACGACTTCGGCGCCCGGGGCGTGGTCATCTGGACCGAGCCCAGGGCCGGTTCGGGCCGCGCCGGCATCGGCTACGCGGGCCAGGGGTTCGAGTCGGACCGGTCGCAGGAGCACGGCCTCTACCGCTGCGACTTCTTCCAGAGCACCCTGTGGTATCACGGCCGTAACGTGGCGACCGGCGTCGTGGGGTGGGTCCCCGCCTGCAACCTGACCGACTCCGACTGACGGGCGGGCCTCAGACGCCCGCCCCGGCGGGCTCGCGGCGCGGCGTGGCCGGCGTCTCGTCGGCCTCCTCGTGACCCTCCACCGACAGGTTCGGCAGGACGCGGTCGAGCCAGCGCGGGCACCACCAGTTGAGCCGCCCCAGCAACACCATGGTGGCCGGCACGAGAAAGCCCCTGATGAGGGTGGCGTCCACCGCGATGGCCACGGCCAGCCCGACGCCGAACGTCTTGACCAGGGGGTCCGGGTACGCGACGAACGCGACGAACACCGCCACCATGATGAGGGCGGCCGAGGTGATGACGCGGCCCGTCGACCCGAGCCCCTCCGCCACCGACCGCGCGTTGCCGCCGTGCCGCTGGTAGGCCTGCCGCACCGCCGTCAGCAGGAACACCTCGTAGTCCATCGACAACCCGAACAGCACCGCGAACAACATGAGCGGCACGTAGCTCTCGATCGGCACCGAGAAGAAGATGGTCTGCAGGTACGACGAGCCGGCCGGCGGGTCCATGCCCACGAGCCCGCTGCCCAGACCGATGGAGAACACCATCGCCAGCGCGCCGAACGCGGCCCCGAGCGAGACGAGGTTCATCACCGCCGCCTTGACCGCGACGATGGGCGCGCGGAAGGCGAGCAGCAGGAGCAGCGCGCTCAGCAGTACGACCACGCCGATGACCAGCGGGGTGCGTTCGGCCATGCGGTCGCCCGCGTCGGTGAGCCCGGCGACCTCGCCGCCGACGTGCAGGTCCACACCGGGCAGCACGACGTCCCTGATGTCCCTGACCACGTCGGCGGCGCGGGGGTCGCTCGGGGCGTAGTCGGTGACGACCTGCAGCAGGACGGACCGGCCGGAGGTGTTCACCTTGGCTTCGCCGACGTGGGCGGTGCCCTCGACGTCGTCGACGGCGCGGGTGACGTGGCCGACGATGGGGTCGCCGGAGTCGGCGACCTTCGAGGGCAGCTCGGCGACCACGATCAGCGGCCCGTTCGCGCCGGGCCCGAAGCCGGCGGCCATCAGCTCGTACGCCCGCCGCGACTCAGACCCCTGGGTGCCGTACCCCTCGTCGAGGGGACCGAGTTTCAGCGCCAGCGCGGGCGCGGCCAGCGCTCCCAGGACGAGCACGCCGGCGAACAACACCCGCCACGGCCGGCGGGCGACCCAATGGCCGAGCCCGGCCCATCCGGCGCCGGCCCCGTCGGCGCCGCGCAGGAACGGCACCTTCAGCGCGTTGACGCGGTGGCCGAGCAGCCCGAGCAGGGCGGGGACGAGCGTGATGGAGGTCAGTACGGCGGCGACGACGGAGATGCCGGTGACCCAGCCGAGCGTGGCCAGCAGGGGGAAGCCGGCCAGTGTCAGCGCGCTCAAGGCGATGATCACGGTGCCGCCGGCGAACACGACGGCCCCGCCCGAGCTGGACACGGTACGGCGTACGGACTCCACGACCGGCACTCCCCCGGCGAGCAGCCGGCGGTGGCGGGACAGCAGGAACAGCGCGTAGTCGATGCCCACGCCGAGCCCGATCATCGTGGCCATGATGCCGGCCTGCTTGGGCATGTCGACCACCCACCCGAGCAGCCCGATGAGGCCCAGCCCCGAGGCCACGCTGACCAGCGCGGTGAAGATCGGGATGAGCGCGGCCACCAGCGTCCCGAACGCGAACACCAGCACGAGCAGCGCGCACACCACGCCGATGACCTCGCTGGGCCCGGTCTTGATCTCCTTGTCGGCGGGTGTGGAGCTGTCCGCGGGCACCACCTCGATCCCGGCGGCCCGCGCCGGGTCCGCGGCCTTCGACAGACTCTGGGCGAGTTCGGCGATCCTGCCGCTGTCGTGCCCCTCCATGCGGATGCCGATGAGCCCGATCTGCAGGTTGGAGGCGATCCCGCCGGCGCGGTACGGCGAGTCGACCTGCACGACGTGCGGCATGGCCCGCAGCCGGTCGACGGCCCGCTCGACGGCACGTTTGCGCGCGGCGTCGGTGAGGCGGCCGTCGGCGGCGTAGAGGACGAGCTGCACCGTGCCGCCGCCGGCATGGCCGGGCCCGAAGCCGGTCTTCATCAGGTCGTGCGCGCGCTGCGCGTCGGTGCCGGGGATGCTGGCGTCGTTGGTGGTGGGAGCGGCGAACACGAGGCTGCCGCCCATCAGCGCGGCCGCCAGGACCACCCAGAGGGCGAGCACCGCACGCCCGTGCCCCGCGCACCAGCCGCCCAGCCGTCCCAGCAACCGTGTCATCGCTCTGCCCCCACTCGACGGCCGTCCAGTACGGTCGTACAGCACTACGATAAAGCGGGACATATTGGGAAGGCTGTCTCCCATAGGGAAATGAGACGATGACCACAGCCGACGACACCCGCACCCGGATCCTGGCCGCCGCCCGCGAACTGTTCGCCGAGCGCGGCTACGCGGCCACGTCGCTGGCCGACATCGCCGCCGCCGTCGGCCTGACCAAGACCGCCGTCGCCTACCACTTCCACCCCAAGGACCGCCTGGCGGCCGAACTGCTCTCGCCGGCGGCCGACGACATGCTGGCGCTGCTCGGCACCGGCCACGAGAGCCGGGACGACTTCGTCGAGGCCCTGGTCGGGTTCGCGGTGCGCTACCGCTCGGTGATCCGCCTGTTCATGGAGGACCTGGCGGGCGACGACTCCGTCTCCCCCGTCTCGCCCGGCTCGGAGCGCGCGGTGATCAGGACGTTCAGGGACGAGATCTTCGCCAAGCTCGTGGGCGACGACCCCGGCCCGGAGACCAGGCTCAAGGGGTGGGCCCTGCTGGGCGCGCTGCAGTGGGGCACCGTCAAGACCATGGACCTGCCGGAGGAGCAGGTCAGGGCCGCCATGCTGGAGTCCTGCCAGGCGATCTGGCGGGATGCATCACCCTCCGAACAGGGCGGCTAGAGGCCGAGGATCTCCTGCTCCACGTGGGAGAGCGCGAGACGTACCGCCCCCAGCGCCACCCCCTCGTCCCCGAACGTGGACGCCACCACCTCCGGAACGCTCACGCACAGCTCGGCCAGGTGCCGCCGAACCGGTTCGAGCAGCACGTCGCCCACCCGTGCGTGGCCGCCGCCCAGCACCAGCAGGTCGGGGTCGACGGCCAGGGCGAGCGCCGAGGCGCCGATGGCGAGGGTCTCGGCATAGCGGTCGACCCGGCGGCGGGCGTCGCCGTCGCCGCGCAGCGCCGCCTCGAACACCTCGGCCGCGGAGGCGTCCTTGACCAGTTCGCGGGCGGCGTCCTCCCAGCCGACCTGGCGCAGCGTGCCGATCTCGCCCGCCGCCCCCGCGCGGCCCGGGTGCAGCCGGCCGCCGATCAGGATGCCGGCGCCCACCCGGCGGCCCATCATGACGTACACGACGTCGGAGGCGTGCCGGGCGCTGCCGCACCAGTGTTCGGCGAGCGCGGCGAGATTGGCGTCGTTGGCCGCCAGCGCGGTGCAGCCGAACCAGCGCCCGGCCAGGCCCGCCAGGTCGACGCCCGTCCAGCCGGGCAACGTGATCGACAACGACACGCGCCCGGTACGGTCGACGATGCCGGAGGTGCCCGCCGCCACGGCCCACACGCGGGTGCGCGCGATGCCGGCGCCGTCCACGCAGGCCAGGCAGGCGCGGCGGGCGGCGTCCAGGCGTTCGTGGGCGGCGGCGTCGGCGTCGACCTCGGCCCACTCCCAGGCGATCACCTCGCCGCCGAGGTCGGCCAGCGCGGCCACGATGGTGTCGCCGCCGACCTCCACGCCCACCACATGACCGGCGTCGGCGCGAAACCCGAAACGCCGCGCGGGCCGCCCCATCGCTCCCTCGTCGGGCGGCACCTCCTTGACGTAGCCGCGTTCGCCCAGCTCGTCGAGGACCGCCTCGACCGTCTGCCTGGACAGGCCGGTGATGCGGCCGAGCTGCGTCAGTGTGGCCACGCCCTCGCGGCGCAGGGCCCTGAGCGTGGCCTGGGTGTTCACCTTGCGCAGCAGCGACGCGTCACCCGGCCGGAGCTCGGTCACTTATGAGACCCTTCCCCATAACTTCCCTATTGACGACTACCAGCCCGGATCTTAGCATCAGCCGACATACGTGAAATGGTTACATAAGTGAGGGAGCTGGATGGTCACGCTCGCCATCGTCGGCACGGGCTCACGGGGCGCCTCCTACGCCGGCCACGCCGTCGAGACCGGCCGGGCGCGCGTGGTCGCGGTGGCCGACCCGCTCGCCCGCCGCCGCGCCGGCTTCCCCGACGCGACCCCGTACGCCGACTGGCGCGAGCTGGCCGCGCTGCCCCGCCAGGCGGACGCGGTCGTCATCGCCACCCAGGACCGCGAGCACGTCGAGCCGGCCGTGCGCTTCGCCGAGCTGGGCTACGACATCCTGCTGGAGAAGCCGATGGCGGTCTCGGAGGACGACTGCCACGCGATCGTACGAGCCGCCGAACGCTCCGGCGCGGTGTTCGCCGTCTGCCACGTGCTGCGCTACACGCCGTACACCAGGGCGCTGAAAGCGCTGCTCGACGCGGGCCGGATCGGCGAGATCGTCAGCATCCAGCACCTGGAGCCCGTCGGCTGGTGGCACCAGGCGCACTCGTACGTGCGGGGCAACTGGAGGCGGGCCGACGAGTCGACGTTCATGCTGCTGGCCAAGTCCTGCCACGATCTCGACTGGCTGGTGTACCTGACGGGCCGGCAGGTCACCCGCGTCTCGTCGTTCGGCGGGCTGAAGCACTTCCGCCCGGACAACCGTCCGGAGGACGCGGCCGACCGCTGCCTCGACTGCCCGGCCGAGCGGGGCTGCCCCTACTCGGCCAAGCGCATCTACCTGCCGCTCGCGGGCACGGACGAGTGGCCGCTGGCCGTGATCACCGACGACGTCTCCGAGCAGGGGGTGCTGGAGGCGCTGAGGACCGGCCCGTACGGCAGGTGCGTCTACGCCTGCGACAACGACGTGGTCGACCACCAGGTCGTGAACCTGGAGTTCGAGGGCGGCGCGACGGCGGCGTTCACGATGACGGCGTTCACCCCGGCGCTGCACCGGCAGACCCGCGTCTTCGGCACCCACGGCTCCATCGACGGCGACGGCGACCGCCTGACCGTGACCGACTTCGTCACCGGGCGCTCGGAGACCGTCGACACCCGGCCCACCGGCGACGCGACGGCGAGGGGCGGGCACGGCGGCGGCGACCGGGCGCTGGTCGAGGCGTTCCTGACCGCGGTGGCCACGAGAGACCGCGCGCCGATCCTCTCCTCGCCCGGCGAGAGCCTGCACAGCCACCTCATCGCCTGGGCGGCCGAGCGGTCGCGGCTGCGCGGCGAGACCGTATCCCTGGAAGGAACCCCCCGTTGAAGGCAACCCACATCGCCGCCGCGCTGGTGCTCGGCGCGGGACTGGCAGGCTGCGGCTCGACGACTCCCGCGAGTGCTCCGGCCGAGCAGGAAGGCGGCGGGCGCGGCCCGATCACGTTCCTCGGCGGCAAGTTCGAGGCCGAGTCCGTACAGAAGATCGTCGACGCCTGGAACGCCGCGCACCCGGACGAGAAGGCGACGGTCGTGCTGCTGCCGGAGAGCGCCGACGAGCAGCGCCGCAAGCTCATCCAGAGCGCGCAGACCAAGTCGGACACCGGCGACGTGATCCTCATCGACGCCGTGTGGACCAGCGAGTTCGCCGCGAACCGGTGGGTGGACGAACTGAAGCTGGACACGACCGGCTTCCTCCCCACCACCATCGAAACAGTGAAATATCGCGACAAGCTCTATGCGATGCCGCTGTTCACCGGCACCGGCCTGCTCTACTACCGCACCGACCTGGTCAAGGAGCCGCCCAAGACCTGGGACGAGATGAAGCGGATCTGCGCGGACGTCCTGCCCGAACAGAAGGGCATGAGCTGCTACGCCGGCCAGTTCGACAAGTACGAAGGCCTCACCGTGAACTTCGCCGAGGCCGTCTCCTCGGCCGGCGGCCGGCTGCTCGACGACGCCGGCAAACCCCAGGTCACCAGCGAAGCGGCGAAGCAGGCGGCGCGGTTCCTCGCCGACGGGTTCACCAGCGGCATGATCCCTAAGGAGGCGATCACGTACAAGGAGGAAGAGGGGCGGGTCGCCTTCCAGGAGGGCAAGCTGCTCTTCTACCGCAACTGGGCCTACGGCTACGAGTCCGCGCAGAAGACCGACGGCTCCAGCGAGGTCGCCGGCAAGTTCGACGTGGCGCCCATCCCCGGGCTGAACGGCCCCGGCGCGGGCACGCTGGGCGGCAACAACCTGGCCGTCTCCGCCTTCTCCAAGCACAAGCAGACCGCCAGGGACTTCGTCGCGTTCATGACCAGCGCCGCCCAGATCAAGGCGTTCTCGCAGACCAGTTCGATGCCGGTGGCGCGGACCGAGATCTACGAAGACCCCGAGCTGGTCAAGAAGTACCCGTACCTGCCGGCGCTCAAGGAGGGCATCCTCGCCGCCGTACCGCGCCCCGCGGCCGTCAGGTACGGCGACGTGACCGCCGCCATCCAGGAGTCCGCGTACGCCATCGTCACCGGCGACAAGCCCGTCGACCAGGCGCTGACCGAGCTGCAGTCGGCCCTCGGCCCGCTGCTGACGTGAGAGCGCGCCACCCGGCGCCGCGCGGCCAGTCGTGGACGGCCGCGGCCATGCTGTCACCCACGATGGTCCTGCTGGCGCTCGTGGTCTTCTACCCGCTGGTCGCGGCCATGCGCGAGTCGTTCTACGAGAGCGGCCAGCGGCTCGACGCGGACGGGTTCGTCGTGGAGGGCGAATGGTTCGCCGGGCTCGCCAACTACGCGGGCGTGGTGGAGCAGCGCTTCCTGAACGCCGCGCTCAACACCACCCTGTTCACCGTGGTGACCGTGGCGCTGGAGGTCGTGCTCGGGATGGCCATGGCGCTGGTCATGCGGCGGGCCTTCAGGGGGCGGGCGGTCCTGCGGGCGAGCATTCTCATTCCGTGGGCGGTCCCGACCGCGGTCGCGGGCCTGATGTGGAAGTGGATCTTCCAGGCGGACGGGGTGGCCAACACCCTGCTCGGCACCGACATCCTCTGGACCGCCGACGGCCCCTGGGCCAAGCTCGCCGTGATCGTCGCCGACACCTGGAAGACCGCACCCTTCGTCGGCCTGCTCGTGCTGGCCGGGCTGCAGATCATCCCGTCCAGCGTGTACGAGGCCGCCAAGGTCGACGGCTCGACCCCCTGGCAGACTTTCTGGCGCATCACGCTGCCGCTGGTCAAGCCCGCCCTCCTGGTGGCCGTGCTGTTCCGGCTCATGGACGCGCTGCGCATCTTCGACCTGCCGTACGTGCTGGTCGGGCCGCGCAAGCAGTCCGTGGAGACGCTCTCGGGGCTCATCTGGGACGAGGCGACCCGGGTGCACTACGGGCCCGCGTCCGCGTACGGGACGGCGTTGTTCTGCTACATCGCGGTGATCGCGTTCGTGTTCGTCAAGCTGCTCGGGGCCGACCTGCTGAGCGACGTGCGCTCGCGCGGGAAGGAGGCCCGCGATGTGGCGTAGGGCCGGGATGATCGGCATCGCGCTGTACTGTCTCGTGCCGTTCTACTGGATGGTGGTGTCGAGCTTCCGCCGCACGGCCGACATCCACGACAAGTCGCCGCTGCCCGCGCCGTGGTCGCTGGAGAGCTACGAGGCGGTCTTCGCCGAGGGCATGGGCTTCGGCCGGTCGCTGGTCAACAGTCTCGTCGTCGCGGGCACGACCACGGCGGTCACCCTCCTGGTCGGCACCATGGCGGCGTACGCGCTGGCCCGGCTGGTCTTCCGCGGCAAGAACGCCATCCTGGCCCTGGTGATCGCCGTGTCCATGTTCCCCGGGGCGCTGCTCATCGTGCCGCTGCTCAAGTTGTTCACGACGATCGGCTGGATCAACACGTACCAGGCGATGATCGTCCCGTCGATGTCCTTCGCCCTGCCGCTGACCATCTGGAACCTGACGACGTTCTTCCGGCAACTGCCGTACGAGCTGGAGCAGGCGGCCATGATCGACGGCTGCACCGCCTTCGCCGCCTTCCGCCGCGTCATGCTCCCCCTGGCGGCGCCGGGTGTCTTCACCACGGCGATCCTGGCCTTCATCGCGACCTGGAACGAGTTCATCATCGCCGTCACCATGGTCAACGACCAGTCCCGTCAGACGGCCACGGTGCGGATCGCCCAGTTCACCGGGGCAGCCAAGTTCGACACGCCGTTCGGCACGCAGATGGCGGCGGGCGTGCTGGTGACGATCCCGCTGGTGCTCCTGGTGCTGTTCTTCCAGCGCCGCATCGTCGCGGGGCTGACGGCGGGCGCGCTCAAGTGACCGCGCGGGCCGGGCGGGTCACCGGTGGGTGGTCACCTGCCGCTGCGAACGCCGCGTCTCCTCCTCGCGCTGCCGCCTGCGCCGCCGGTTCAGGAACCAGCCGACCCCGAGGAGGGCCAGGCCCCAGGGGGTCCGGGCCAGCCAGCGCGCCGCCATGAGTTTGAAGAGCTTCGTCATGAGCCCTCAACTGCCCCGGTACGGACGGCGCACGCCCCCGGCTGCCGCCGAACCGCGTCATTCGCCGGGGACCTGGCCGCTCGGGGTCGGCGAAGGCTCCTCACCGGGGTCCGGCGGGCCCGTCTGACCGGCCACGCCGACGACGATCAGCACCGCAGCTCCCGGCCTGGCGCAACTGCCGGCCTTCATGCTCTGGCGCAGGATCGTGCCGACCCGCGCCTCGTCCTCCACCATCTGCCCCCGCTCCCGCACCTGGAAGCCGGCGTCCCGCAGCGCCGCCCGCCCGTCGGCCTTGGCCCGGCCGACGACGGGCGGCACGGCCGTGCCGCGGCGGGACAGCGTGAGGTTGACCGCGGTGCCGCCGGCGACGCGGCTGCCCGCTCCCGGATCGCTGCCGACCACCTGCCCGCTGGGCTGTTCGGAGCAGGTGTGGCCGATCGTCCCGACGGCGAGACCCGCGTCGGTCAGGGCGGTCTCGGCGACCTCGCGCCGCTTGCCGGTGACCGAGGGCACCGCCATCCCCTTCGACACCTCAAGCGCGACCTCGCTGCCCGTGGCCGCCTCCGCGCCGGAGGCGGGCTCGGTGCTGAGCACCCGGCCGATCTTCTCCGGCGAGTCGGTCTCGGTGACCGCGCCCAGTGCCAGGCCGGCCTTCTTGAGCGCCTTGGTCGCCGCGCCCTTGCTCATGCCGACCAGCGAGGGCACCGGCACGGTGGCCGGGCGGGTCACCGGGGGCGGCTTCGAGACAGGCGTCGAGGGGGGCGCGCTCTGCTTCTGGGACGACCTGGTCCTGATCGGGGTGGACTCGCCGATCGGCGACTGGGTGAGCACCGGCGGCTGCGTGCCGGGGAGCCGCGGCCCGGCCTGCGCGCCCCGTTGCTGGTCGAACGTCGGGATGAGCACGGTGAGCAGCACGGCGGCGCTCACCGTGAGCGCCGCGCAGACCGCGACGGCGGCCCTCGGCCAGCCCCGCCTCGGGGTCTGTCCCGTGGACGTGCCCGGCCCGGACCGCGACGCCTCGGGCGGCCGTCCCACCCGCGCCCACCCGGCGCTCCCTGACGTACGGGGGCCCTGAGCGCCGGAGCCTCCCCGCACGTCCCCGCTGGCCTCTCCAGGCGCCGAGTCCGGCGAGCCGGGCAGGACGTAACCGCCGGACGCGCCCGTCGCCTCCGGCTCGGCCATCGGCGTGCGCGGCTCGGGTACCAGCGGCGAAACGGTCCGCAGGACGGGGGCGGGCGGCGAGCTCAGCACACCGTCAGCGTCGCCCAGCAGCGCGAACAGCAGCTCCCTGCTGGTCGGCCGGTTGCGGGCGTCCTTGTCCAGGCACGACTCCACCAGCGTGCGCAGCCGGCCGTCCAGCAGGCCGAGCTCGGGCGGCGCGGTCAGGATGCGGTGCAGCACGGGCGCGACGGAGTCCTGCCCGAACGGAGCCGTCGCGTTGGCCGCGAAGCACATCGTCGCGCCCCACGAGAACACGTCCGCCGCCCCGGTGACCGCCGACGCGGTGATCTGCTCGGGCGCCATGTACGCGGGCGTCCCCACGCCCCTGCCGCTCACCGTCGCCGCCGCGTCCAGCGCCTTGGCCAGGCCGAAGTCGATCACTCGCGGCCCGTCGGGGCCGAGCAGCACGTTCTGGGGCTTGAAGTCGCGGTGCACGATCCCCGCCTGGTGGATCGCCAGGAGCGCGGTGGCGGTGCCGACGGCGAGCCGTTCGAGCGCGCCGCCGCGCCGGGGCCCGGTGAGCGCGACCTCCCGCTGCAGCGAGGGGCCGTCGACGTATTCGCTCACGATGTAGGGTCGGCCCTCGTCGAACCCCGCGTCGATGACCTGCGCCGTGCAGAACCGCGCGACGTGCTTGGCCAGCTCCACTTCCCGCAGGAACGCCGCCCGTTCGTCGCCCACCGGTCCGTGCAGCAGCTTGACCGCGTATCTTTCCCCGCCCCTCGTTCCGAGGAACACCGCACCCTGACCGCCCTCGCCCAGGCGCCCGGAAAGTGTGTACTCCCCGAGCTGCTGCGGGTCCCCCGTCCTGAGCGGCTGTGCCGTAGGCACGGGCACCCTCCCCTCGCCGCCTGTTCTCTACTGAAGGCAACGGGCCGCCTGCAGTCAACCATGCTCAGGCGATTCGCTGCCTGACCGTGATACAGCAGGTCAGGAGGTACGGGCGACCTTGCCCGAATACGTAACCTCATCCTCACCGTGGCGGGTGACCTTGATGGCCATCTGGTTAGTGTCGCCCGTCGGGAGCAGCCTCAGCGTCCCCGGATGACACTCCTTGCCCTCCACCCGATCGAGGGTGAACACGAGCCGGCTGCCCGTCTCCCCGATCCGTCCGGAGCAGTGCAGATCCGCTCCCCATCGCATCGCGCCGACGCCGTCTTCGCGTACGCGTAGTTCGACGGGGAAGACGCGTTTCGCGGTGGGGTGCTCGGCCGAGCCCGTCCAGGTGCCTTCCAGGCCGGAGCCCTCGGCGCCGCGCAACCAGAACACGAACCCGGCCACGCCCATGGCGAGCCCGGCCAGCGCCACGACGACCTGCCAGAGCCGCATCCGCCTCGGCGGCGCTCCAGGGGCTCGCACCTCGCCGTCCGCTTCCCGGCCGGCGAGGTCCGCCCCACCGGGCGCGGTGCCGCCCGTCTGCGAGCCCATCCGGCCGGACGCTCCGACCTGCCCCGCGGTGTCACGGCGGGCGGAGGCGCCGGCCGTCTCGTGGACGCGTACGACGGGGAAACTCGTCGTCGGGTCGGGATCGGTGATCACGATCTCGTCCTGCCCGGCGACGCCCACGGCGGCCATGGCCCCGGACCTCAGCACGTCCTGTCCGGCGACGCCCACGGCGGCCATGGCTCCGGACGTCAGCACGTCCTGCTCGCCGGCCGCCTGCTGCCCCAGCAGCCGCAGCAGCGCCTCCTCGGCGCTCGGCCGGTCGCCCGGCTCGGGCGCCAGGCAGGCCTGCACGATCTCACGCAGCGCGCCGCGCAGCGGTCCCAGGTCCGGCTTGCCGTACAGGACCCTGGCCAGCACCTCCCGGTGGGTCTCCGCCGTGAAGGCGTGCCGGCCGCTGGCGGTGTAGGCGACGGTCAGTCCCCAGGCCCACAGGTCGGCGGGCGGCCCCGCGGGCTCCCCGTGGATACGCTCGGGCGCCATGTAGGCCGGGGTTCCCACAGGGATGTGGCCGGTGGTCGCCGTGGTGTTGACGAGCCTGGACACGCCGAAGTCGATCACGCGCGGCCCGTCGATGCCGAGCAGCACGTTGCCCGGCTTGAAGTCGCGGTGCACGACGCCGGCGCGGTGGATGGCGCCGAGGGCGGTGGCGGTGCCGATGGCCAGGCGGTCGAGCGAGCCGCCCTGGCGGGGCCCCTCGGCGATCACGTGCTCGCGCAGCGAGGGCCCTTCGACGTACTCGCTGACCAGGTAGGGCCGGTCGCCTTCGAGGTCGGCCTCGATCAGCTGGGCCGTGCAGAAGGCCGCCACCCGGCGCACGGCCTCGACCTCGCCGAGGAAGCGGCGGCGTACGTCGGGGTCGCCCGACAGGCTGGCGCGCAGGAGCTTGATCGCCACCTTGCCGCCCTGCGGGGACTCGCCGAGGTACACGACGCCCTGGCCGCCCTGGCCGAGCCTGCGTGTCAGCCGGTACGGCCCCAGTCGCCGCGGATCATCGGCACGAAGCTCGGACATACGTCGCCATTATGCCCGTCCTCAGGTGAGGGTCGCGTATTGGTCGAGAAAGCGCAGCACCTCGTCCGCGGACCCGCTCGGCAGCGCCGCCACCGCCTCCTCGATGCCGAGACCGGCGAAGTAGTCGAGCTTCTCCTTCGTCGGCCTTGTCCCGAACGGTATCACTTCGGCCATCGGCCGCCCGGCCTTCTCGCAGGCTTCGCCCAGCGCGGGCAGCGCCGCCTTGACGCCGTGGCCGCCGATGGGCATCCAGCCGTCGGCGTACTCGGCGACGTGCGCGAACAACGCCGGGCCCGCGCCGCCGCCCACGTACACGGGGAGGTCCTGCACCGGCTTGGGCCAGGACCAGGACGGCTCGAACCCGTCGAACGAGGCCACCTCGTCGCGCCACAACGCCCGCATCGCCAGCACGTTGCGCCTGGCGACCTCGCGGCGGCGGCCGTACGGGACCCCGTGGTTCTCGATCTCCTCGACGTTCCAGCCGAACCCGACGCCGACCACCACGCGCCCGCCGGACAGATGGTCGAGGGTGGAGATGGCCTTGGCGGTCACGATGGGGTCGCGCTGGGCGGCGAGCAGGATGCCGGTGCCGAGGCGCAGCCGCTCGGTCGCGGCGGCGGCGAAGGAGAGGGCGACGAGGGGGTCGAGGGTGCGCTTGTACTCCTCGGGCAGCTCCGGCTGCCCGCCCGCGGGAGGGGTGCGGCGTGAGACCGGAATGTGGGTGTGCTCGGGAAGGTAGAGGGAGGACAGGCCGCGCTCCTCCGCCGCCCTGGCCAGGTCCTGGACCGGCATGGCCAGGTCCGTCGCGAACATCGTGACCCCGAGCCTCATGGGAACCTCCCATCGTGACCAAGCGATTGCTCGGTTAAGATTTCCAGAGTACCTTGCAGAAGACCATCCGCGGAGAGAGGCCCAACGGTGAAGTTCTCTATCTTCCTGAATCCGCAGATTCCCGGCTCTGGCTACGCGGCCGAGGAGAACGCCAAGGCCAAGCGGCCCATCGGGCGTGACACGGAGTCGTACCAGAGGCTGCTGCACGAGGTGCGGGAGATAGCCGTCCACGCCGACCAGGTCGGGTTCGACGCGCTGATGATGACCGAGCACCATTTCCATTCGGAGGGCATGGAGTTCTCGGTCAACCCGCTGATGTTCCTCACCGACCTGGCGGCCAGGACCGAGCGCATCCTGCTGGCGCCGCTCGGCCTGGTGCTGCCCGCGTGGGACCCGATCAGGGCCGCCGAGGACGTTGCGCTGCTCGACCAGTTCTGCAAGGGACGGCTGCGCCTCGGCGTCGCCCGCGGCTACCAGAACCGCTGGATGAACGTGCTGGGCCAGCGCTGGCACGCCGCCGCCGCCCGCTCCGACGGCTCGGCCTCCGACACCCGCAACTTCGACGTCTTCGGCGAGGTCCTGAAGATCATGAAGCTCGCGTGGACCCAGGAGACGTTGCGCTACAAGTCCGACGTCCTGGACTACCAGGTGCCCTACCCGTACGAGGGCATCGAGGGCTGGCCGGCCCAGGAGTGGACCAGGACCTTCGGCGCGCCCGGCGAACTGGCCGACGACGGCACGGTGCAGGCCGTCTCCGTCTGCCCCAGGCCGTACCAGAACCCGCACCCCGAGCTGTGGCAGCCGTTCACGATCTCCGACCGGTCGGTCATCAGGGCCGCCCAGGAGGACATCCTGCCGTGGATGTTCACCCCCAACCCCGACGACCACGCCCAGAAGGCCAGGCTCTACCAGGAGGAGTCCGCCAAACAGGGCCGCCACTACAAGCTGGGCGAGCACACCGGCATCCTCAAGATCGTCGGCATCGCCGACACCACCGAGGAGGCCATCAACACGTTCGGCCGCAGCATCCCCAAGGACTTCGCCGCCTTCTTCGGCCCCTTCGGCTACCTCGAGGTGCTGCGGAAGAAGGAGGACGAGAAACACAAGCCCATCTCCCCGGAGAAGGGCGACGCCAAGCGCATGAACGACGTGGAGATGGCGCTCTTCGGCACCCCCGACGACGTCAAGCGCGGCATCCAGCGCATGCTCGACCGGATGCCCGACCTGGAGTGGTTCGGCCTCTACATGCAGGGCCAGCAGGGCGTGCTGCCGCTCGACACGGTCAAGCGCAACCTCGAACTGTTCGCCACCAAGGTCGCCCCGGAGTTCCGATGAAGATGTGGCTCGGGGCCTCGTTCTCCGACACCGACCAGTTCGTGGAGCTGGCGCGAGCCGCCGAGAGGTGCGGCTTCGACACGCTGACGCTGTCCGACCATCTCTTCTACGCCGACTTCGAGACGCCCTACCCGTACTCGAAGTCCGGGCGGCCCCGCTGGAACGCCCGGACGCACTGGCCGGACGTGTGGGTGACGATCGGGGCCATGTCGGCGGTGACCACGTCGCTGCGCTTCGCCCCCAACGTCTACATCGCCCCGGTCCGCGACCTGTTCACCGTGGCCAAGCAGGTGTCCACGGCGGCGGTGCTGTCGCGGGAGCGGGTGACGTTCGGGGTGGGGGTGGGCTGGTGCAAGGAGGAGTTCGTCGCGACCGGCCAGGACTTCCACACGCGGGGGCGGCGGCTGGACGAGATGCTGCCCGTGCTGCGCTCGTTGTGGGCGGGCGAGACGGTCACCCTGGACGGCCTGCCCGCCCTGTCGATCTCCCCCGTCCCGGCCGGGCGCATCCCCGTCCACGTGGGCGGTGACAGCGAGGCCGCCCTGCGCCGGGCGGCCCGGCTGGGCGACGGGTGGATCGGCAACCGCATCTACACCGAGGAGCAGCTCGACCCCGTGCTCGACACGCTCCGCCGCCACCTCGACGCCAACGGCAGGAGTGTGGAGCCGTTCGACATCATCGCGCCGCTGGCGGTGCTGCCGGACGCCGGCACCTACCGGCGTTTCGCGGCGAAGGGCGTGACGGGGACGCTGGCCGCGCCGTGGTGGCTGGCCACCCCGGAGGAGAAGTCCCGGTACGGCGAGGACACCTTGGAGCTCAAGATCGCCACCATGGAACGGTTCGCCGAGGAGGTCATCGCCAAGCTCTGAACCCACGCGCGTCCGAGGGGCAAGGCGGCCGGAAGGGGGCGATAACCTTCGTCTCGTGCTGGAAAGGATCGCGGCCACCCGCTACGTGACCCCGTTGCGTGAGGGAGGCTCGCTGCCGGGCGTCGTCGAGGCCGACGACTTGGGCACATACGTTGTGAAATTTCGGGAGGCGGGCCAGGGCCGGCGGGTGCTCGTCGCCGAAATCGTCGCGGCCGAGCTGGGCCGCCGGCTGGATCTGCGCACCCCCGAGCTGAAACTCCTCGACCTCGACCCCCAACTCGGCGTCAGGGAGCCGGACGAAGAGGTGCAGGACCTACTCAAAGCCAGCACCGGCCTCAACCTGGCGATCGACTTCCTGCCGGGCGCGCTCGGGTTCGACCCACTGGCCTGGGCGGCCGACCCGGCGTTCGCGTCGAGGGTGGTGTGGTTCGACGGCCTCATCCACAACATCGACCGGAGCTGGCGCAACCCCAACCTGCTGGTCTGGCACGGCGACACCTGGCTGATCGACCACGGCGCGGCGCTCTGGTTCCACCACAACTGGCGGACGGCCGACCATCGGCGGCCGTTCGACGCCGGCGACCACGTGCTCGCGCCGTTCGCCCACGACGTGGCGGGGGCGGGCACAGAGCTGGCCGCCAGGATCACCCCCGAGCTGCTGGAGACCGTGACGGCGCTGGTGCCCGGCGAGTGGCTCGACGGGGAGCCCGGGTTCGGCTCGGCCGGCGCCGTACGCGAGGCGTATGCCGACCACCTGCTCAGGCGGGCGCACGGACCGCACGACTGGCTGGTGAGCTCCGGGCGGCAGGCGCCACGAAGGGTGCCACAGCAGGGGCCGGGGTCCGTCGGCGAGTTCTGGCGGGGAGGCGGCCGGTGACGCGAGACGTCTACGAATACGCGGCGATCCGCGTGGTGCCCAGGGTCGAGCGGGGCGAGCTGATCAACGCCGGCGTGCTGCTCTACTGCCAGCCGCGCGGCTACCTGTGCGCGCGGGTCGAGCTCGACCCAGGCCGGCTGCGGGCCGTCGACCCCGGCGCCGACGTCGACGGCGTGCGGCGGGCGCTCAGCGCGTACGAGCTGGCCTGCGGAGAGGAGGCCGGTCCGCTGCGGGACGAGTCGCTCGGCGCCAGGTTCCGCTGGCTGACGGCGCCGCGCAGCACGATCGTGCAGGCCGGGCCGGTGCACGCGGGCCTGACGGCCGACCCCGACACCGAGCTGGCCAGGTTGTTCGACAAGCTCGTACGCCTCTGACCGGCGTTCTAGCGGGCCGCCTCCGCGTTGGCCGCCGCCCATTGCCCGAAGGTGCGGGGCGGCCGACCGGTGACCTGTTCGACGGTGGGCAGCACCGCCGACTCGTCCAGCTCGCCGCGGGCGAAGAACCCGTGCAGCGCCCGCGGGCCGACAACAACAACACCACGTGCCCGACCCCGGCCCGCGCCCCTACCCCCGCCCGGCCGGCGTCCGCACCAGCGCTCCACCCGCATTACCTGTGGCACCCATGACGAGAATCATGCCCCGGACGCTAGAACAGCACGGACATGAAGGTGTCGACCTCGTGGAAGCCGACCTTGCGATAGACCGCGCGCGCCGAACGGTTGTAGTCGTTGACGTAGAGCGTGACCACGGAAGCGAAGCAGTTCAGCGCCGCCTCCACCGTGGCTGCCATGCCCGCCACGGCATGCCCCCTCTGCCGCAGCTCGGGGGCGACCCAGACACCCTGGATCTGGCAGGCGTGCGGCGTGACCGCGCCGATCTCCGCCTTGAACACCACCCGCCCGTCCTCGATGCGGGCGTAGGAGCGGCCGATCCTGATGAGTTCGGCCACCCTGGTCCGGTAGAGGGCGCCGCCGTCGCCGAGGTTGGGCGAGACCCCGACCTCCTCGGTGAACATGGCCACGCACGCGGGCAGCAGGATGTCGAACTCGTCGGGCCGCACCCGGCGCACCAGCGGATCAGCGGGCACCAGCGGCTTGCGCGAGGTCGCCATGACCGGCTGCGCCCAGCGGATCGCGCGGGCGCGGCCCCAGTGCGGTTCCAGCCGCTCCCACAGCAGGGAGACAGCGTCGGCCGGACCCACGATGGACGAACACCGCCGCCCCTGTTTGCGGGCGCGGTCGGCGAACGCGTGCACGGCCTCAGGACCGGCGTTGACCGGCACCATGTTGGCCCCGGCGTAACAGAGTGACACGAGGCCACCGCGCGGCCCGAATCCCCACATCTGCCCGCCCAGCCTCGCCGGATTGAGTCCGACGGCCCGGACCCGGGAGGAGACGAAGACGTTCGCGACCGGATCGGAGTCAAGCAGGGCGAGAACTTCGTCCCGGTCGCTGTCATCGAGCACGCGCGACGCCGATGTACGCAGCATCACACGGTCAGACTACGCGAAGGGTTACCGATTAGCTCATCTGGCGATGCCCGCGGTAACCGATTCTTGACGTCATCGTCCGCCGAGCAGCCCCAGCAGCCCGAGCGAGCCCAGCAGATCGTGCCGCTCCCGTGACTCGGCGGCCATGCGGGCGGACGCGCTCGGCTCGGGCAGCGCGCGGCACCCGGCGTCCCGTGCCGGCAGCGAGCCGTCACTCAGGTACGCCGACAGGTGCCCGTCCACGCACTGGTTGCCCCCCAGCGACACGCCGTGGTTGCCGCCCTGCTCGACCACCAGGCGGGAGCGCGGGAAGAGACGGTGCATGGTCAGCGCCCCCCGGTACGGTGTCGCGGCGTCGTCACGGGACTGCAGGATGAGGATCGGCGGCAGCTTCGCCGACCCGCGCACGTTGACCGGCTCGCCACCGCGTACGGGCCAGAACGCGCAGGGAGCGTTGTACCAGGCGTTCGGCCAGGTGAGGAACGGCGCGCTGCGGTGCGACCTGGTCATGTCGGCCCGCCACTTGTCCCAGTCGCGCGGCCAGCGGGCGTCGCGGCACTGGACGCCCAGGTAGACGGCGTAGCTGTTCTCGTCCGCGGCGTCGACCTTGCCGTGCTTGTTGTAGAGGTCGACCAGCCCCTGCACCTCGCCCTTGCGGACGTAGGCCGACCAGGCCGCGGCGAACGCGGGCCAGACCTTGTCGCTGTATCCCGTGATGGTGAAGGTGTCGTCGAGTTCGCTCGGCCCCACGATGCCGCCGGCCGGGCGCTCGCGCAGCCGGTCGCGCATCGCGTAGTAGGCGAACAACGTCTGCCTGGTGGTGGCGCCGAGCCGGTATACGGAGTTGTGCTCGGCGGCCCAGCCCAGGAAAAGGCGGTGGCGGCGTTCGAAGGCGCCGTTCTGCCTGAGGTTGGACTCGTACCAGACCGTGGTCGGGTCGACGACGCTGTCCAGGACGAGCCGCTTGACGCGCTGCGGGAAGAGCGTGGCGTAGACGGCGCCGAGGTAGGTGCCGTACGAGTAGCCCAGGTAGCTGATCTTCTGCTCGCCGAGGGCGGCACGGATGGTGTCCATGTCCCTGGCGGAGTTCTCGGTGGTGAGGTGCGGCAGCAGCCAGGCCCAGCGGTTGCCGCACGCGTTGGCGTACGCGGCGGCCCGGCTGAGGAGCACCCGCTCCTCGGCCCGCCCGCGCGGCACGGCGTCCGGCCGCGGCGCCTTGTAGTAGGCGGCGGGGTCGACGCAGCGCATCGCCGGCTCGCTCGCGCCGACGCCGCGGGGGTCGAAGCCCACGATGTCGTAGCGGTCGCGCAGGTCGCCCGGCAGGTTCCTGGCGACGTAGGAGGTGAGGTTGCGGCCGGACGCGCCCGGACCGCCCGGGTTGACCAGGAGCGTGCCGAGGTGGTCGGCGTCCCGCGACGTCTTGGCCTTGATCCGGTTGATCGCCACCTTGATCTGATGTCCCCGCGGCTCGCGGTAGTCGAGCGGCACGCGTACAGTGGCGCACTCCAGTTCGGCCGGGGCCGGCTTCCCCGGCGCCTGCGGGCACGGCCCCCAGGCCACCGCGGCCACCACGGCCGGCGCGCTTCTCGCCGCGCCGGCCACCGCCGTCCCGTCCGCGCTCACTGTCCCGGCGACGAGCACCGCAGTTCCGGCGATGATCCTCACTACCCGATTCACCCGGCCCCCTCCCATGTCATAGGCCTTGCGATACTCCCCTAGGTGATCGGGTCATGACGCTGAGTATGGGGAAATGCTTGCCATCATGTAATGGATCTGTTGCAAGGAGTGACGTGCCGGTCGCGGAAAGCAGGAGATCCCGGGCCGATGGCGGGCCCGGGTCTCCGTGTGCGTCAGGGGCGGGTCAGCCGACCGTGACCTGGGGGCCGGTGTCGTCGTCGAGGTCGATCTCGACGCCCATCTCCTCGGCCAGCCGCATGGCCTCCTCGATCAGGGTCTCGACGATCTGCGACTCGGGCACGGTCTTGATGACCTCGCCCTTGACGAAGATCTGGCCCTTGCCGTTGCCGGAGGCCACCCCGAGGTCGGCTTCGCGGGCCTCGCCCGGCCCGTTGACGACGCAGCCCATCACGGCCACCCGCAGTGGGACCTTCATGCCCTCCAGCCCGGCCTGCACCTGGTCGGCCAGCGTGTAGACGTCGACCTGGGCCCGCCCGCACGACGGGCAGGACACGATCTCGAGCCCGCGCTCGCGCAGCCCGAGTGACTCCAGGATCTGGGCGCCGACCTTGACCTCCTCGACCGGGGGCGCGGACAGGGAGACCCTGATCGTGTCGCCGATGCCCTCGGCCAGCAGCGCGCCGAAAGCGACGGAGGACTTGATCGTGCCCTGGAAGGCCGGCCCAGCCTCCGTGACGCCCAGGTGCAGCGGGTAGTCGCACTGGGCGGCCAGCAGGCGGTACGCGTTGATCATCACGACCGGGTCGTTGTGCTTGACCGAGATCTTGATGTCTCTGAACCCGTGCTCCTCGAACAGCGAGCACTCCCACAGGGCCGACTCCACCAGCGCCTCGGGCGTGGCCTTGCCGTATTTCTGCAGCAGCCGCGGGTCGAGGGAGCCGGCGTTGACGCCGATCCTGATCGGCACGCCGTGCTCGGAGGCGGCCCTGGCGATCTCACCGACCTTGTCGTCGAACTTCTTGATGTTGCCCGGGTTGACGCGCACGGCCGCGCAGCCCGCCTCGATGGCCGCGAACACGTATTTGGGTTGGAAGTGGATGTCGGCGATGACGGGGATCTGCGACTTCCTCGCGATGAGGGGCAGCGCGTCGGCGTCGTCCTGGGACGGCACCGCCACGCGCACGATCTGGCAGCCGGAGGCCGTCAGCTCGGCGATCTGCTGCAGGGTGGCGTTGACGTCGGCGGTCACCGTGGTCGTCATCGACTGCACCGAGACGGGGGCGTCGCCGCCCACCGGCACGCTGCCGACCATGAGCTGGCGGGAGTGGCGGCGTTCGGCGAGCGGCTTGGGGCGCACCGCCGGAATGCCGAGAGCTACAGATGACATTTCAACCCTTACTGTGACGACGCTTTCAGTCTAGGTAGTTAGCGGGACTGCCCTGTTGTGAGTTCGGCCGCACGGGCGCGGGCCCAGGCGTCGGCGGCCAGCACCTCGTCGACGGAGCCGGCCGGGGTGACGTCGTGCTCCTCGACGATCTGCGCGACGGTGTCGACGATGGCCAGGAACGGCAGGCCACCCCGCATGAACGCGTCGAGGCAGGCCTCGTTGGCGGCGTTGTAGACGGCCGGCGCGGTGCCGCCCGCGCCGCCGACGCGCCTGGCCAGCGCGACGGCGGGGAACGCCTCGTCGTCGAGCGGCTCGAACGTCCAGGTGTGCGCCTTGGTCCAGTCGATGGGCCGGGCCGCGCCGGGAATGCGACGCGGGTGGCCGAGCGCCAGCGCGATCGGCAGCCGCATGTCGGGCGGGCTGGCCTGGGCGATGGTGGAGCCGTCGACGTATTCGACCATGGAGTGGATGATCGACTGCGGGTGCACCACGACCTCGATGCGGTCGAAGCCGAGGTCGAACAGCAGGTGCGCCTCAATCACCTCCAGCCCTTTGTTGACCAGGGTGGCGGAGTTGATCGTGATGGCGGGCCCCATCGACCAGGTCGGGTGGGCCAGCGCCATCGCGGGGGTGACGTCGGCCATCTCGGCGCGTTTCATGCCCCGGAACGGCCCGCCGCTGGCAGTGACCACGAGCTGCTTGACCTCCGCGGGGTCGTAGCCGTCGGGCCCCGCCGCCCACAGGCACTGCTGCAGCGCCGAGTGCTCGGAGTCGACCGGCAGGATCTGCCCCGGCTTGGCCAGTCGCTTGACCAGGGGCCCGCCGATGATGAGGGACTCCTTGTTGGCCAACGCGAGCGTCCTGCCGGACTCCAGGGCGACCAGAGTGGAGGTCAGGCCGAGCGCGCCGGTGATGCCGTTGAGCACGGTGTCGCACGGCCACGCCGCCACCTCGGCGACGCCTTCGTGGCCCGCGAGGACCGTGGGGTGCGCGCCGTGCGCGGCCAGCGCCTCCTTCAACGCCGGCACGGCCGAGGCGTCGGCCACCGCCACCGCCTCGACGCCGAACTCAGCCGATTGCCTGGCCAGCAGGTCGACCTTGCCACCCCCCGCCGCCAGCCCGGAGACCGTGAAGCCGCCCGGGTCGGCGGCGATGACGTCGAGTGCCTGCGTGCCGATCGAGCCGGTGGAGCCGAGCACGACGACGGAGCGGAGGGTCTGTTCATGCACCCGTCCATTGTCCCCGCTGCGTGGCGTACTCGGGCACGAGGCCCCGATCAGCCGCAAAGTACCTGACTTATGTGACGGGAGATAACTCAGTTGATTCGTGCCGGAATATCGCCATATCGGATCGCGCAAACCCTGAGAAATCTGGATATTGATGCCGCTACCTTCCAAGCTCACGTTCGATTTCGGGAGGTACGTAATGCACCGCAAAGTTGCTCTGATTTCCGTCCTGGCCCTCGCCGCGGGAAGCGCCGCCCTGCTCCCGGTGAGCGGGGCGCAGGCCGGCGTACAGGTGCGTCCTGAGCCCGCGCAGAAGGCGGCGGCGGATTCGGCGTCCGAGCGGCGCCAGGTCCTGACGTACTGGACGGAGCGGCGCATGGAGGCCGCCCCGCCGCTGGACGCGCCCGGACCCAAGGCCGGGGCGAAGAAGGCCATGGCGCAGCCCGCCGAAGGCACCCCGTGGACCGCCCCGCCCAGCGGCGCCTCGAAGAGCCGCGCCGCGTTGCAGGCGGCGAGGTCGTCGGGCACGCCCTGGACGAAGGGCGGCGCCGTCGTGAAGACCACGGGCCGGGTCTTCTTCACCACGCAGGGGCGCAACGCCTCATGCTCGGGCTCGGCCGTGACCAGCGCGAACAAGAGCGTGGTGCTGACCGCGGGCCACTGCGTGAAGATGGGCGGCGCCTTCCACACCAACTGGGTGTTCGTGCCCGGCTACGACAACGGCAGGCGCCCCTTCGGCACCTGGGCCGCCACCCGGCTGCTGACCACGCCGCAGTGGAACGCCCGCGAGGACATCAACTTCGACATCGCCGCCGCGGTGATCGCGCCGCTGGAGGGCAAGACGCTGGTGGACGTCGTGGGCGGCCAGGGCGTGGCGTTCAACCAGCCCAGACGGCAGCAGATGTACGCCTTCGGCTACCCGGCGGCGGCGCCGTACGACGGGTCGAAGCTCATCCACTGCAGCGGCCGCGCCTTCGACGACGTCGCGCTGTCGAAGGACCACGGCCTGACCTGCAACATGACCGGCGGTTCGAGCGGTGGCCCGTGGATGCTGAACTTCAACGAGTCGACCGGTCTCGGCACGCAGAATTCGGTGAACAGCTTCAAGTACAACTTCGCCCCGAACTGGATGTTCGGCCCTTATTTCGGAAACGAGGCTCAGGCTGTCTACCAAGCGGCACAAAACACTAACGCCGTCTGAGCAACTCACCGAAAGTAGTCACAAGAACACATGTCGTGGTGCAGACTCAGGGAGCATGACCCTGAGCACCCCCATGCTCGCGAGGGCCCCGCTCCTCGCGGGGCTGATCGGCTCCGCGCTCCTCGGCGCGGCACCGGCACCGCAGCAGGCCGAACGCCCCGTCACCGCGTCTGTCCCGGGCAGCGGGCCCGCCTCCATGGACGAGCGGGTCGTCCGGCGGGTCGTCCGGCAGGCGGGGATCGTCGAGCACGTGGCCGCGCGCACACCGGCCGACCAGCAGCGGGTGCTCGACTACTGGACGCCGCAGCGCATGGCCAGGGCCCTGCCGATCGAACTGCTCGGCCTAGCCACGAGCGGCAAGGGCCTGCTGGGCGATCTGACCGGCGGGCGCGCGCTCCCCGGCCTGCCGGGCGGGCCCGGCCGCGCGGCGGAACCGGCCGAGCCTCGCCACCACGCGGCCGCCGCGCCGAGCGCCGCCACAGTCGGCTCCCGCTGGGGTGCGGGCGGCCTCGTCGCCAGGACGACGGGCCGCGTGTTCCTCACCGTGGCCGGCGCGGACTTCGTCTGCTCGGCCAGCACGGTCAGGAGCGCCAACAAGGACCTCGTGGTCACCGCAGGTCACTGCGTCAAGGACGGCGCCGGCGAGTGGGCGGCGAACTGGACGTTCGTCCCGGGCTACAGGTCCGGCGGGAAGGCGCCGTTCGGGCAGTACACCGCCCGCCGCATGTTCGTCGCCGGCCCGTGGTCGCGCAGCGGCGACGACAACTACGACATCGGCATGGTCGCCCTGGCCACCTCACGCGGCAGGCACGTGGCCGACGTGGTCGGCACCCAGGAGATCGCCTTCAACGCGCCGCGCGGCGGCCAGGCGTTCGGCTTCGGCTATCCCGCCGACCCGCCGTACAACGGCAGCCACCTGGTCTACTGCGCGGGACGGCTGCGGAACGACCCGCACAAGCAGACCCGCGACCAGGGCCTGGGCTGCGCCATGACGGCGGGCTCCAGCGGCGGCCCGTGGATGACCACATTCGACCCGGGCACCGGCAAGGGCACGATCACGTCGCTGAGCAGCTTCAAGTACAGCGACGACCAGCGCACGATGTACGGCCCCTACCTCGGCGACGCCGCCAAGGCCCTCTACACCATGGCGGGACGCGCCTGACCACCCGAGGGGACGGTCACTTCAGTTCCGACTCCAGCAGGCCCATCATGAGGAAGTCGTGCCGCTTCCCCTTGGTGCGGAACGCCTCACGCCGTCGGCCCTCCTCGACGAACCCGACCCTGGTGTACGTCCGCACGGCCGCCGTGTTGTCGGCCACCACCCAGAGCGTCACCCGGTGCAGACCCATCTCCTCGAAGGCGTACTTGCAGATCACGCGCAGCGCGTCCGTCGCGTAGCCGCCTCCCCGGTGATCGGGGTCGCCGATGGCGATGCTCTCCAGAGTGGCCTCGCCATGGACGAAGTCGGTCTCGCCGAGCACGACGTAGCCGATCAGCCGCCCGCCGTCGAGCGTCTCGACGCCCAGCGTCATCTGCTCGAAGGTGTTGCGCGGGCGGTTGGCGCCCTTCTCCATGTTCTGGGCGAGGGAGATGGGCGGCGAGCCGTTCATCCACCGCCCCACCTCCGGATCGTGATACCACCGCCACAGAGGTTCACTGTCGGCTGGTTCGAGGGCGCGCAGGCGCACGCGGTCTCCGGTCAGCATGAGATCTCCGATAAGTAGACAGGCCACGTCTACCAGGGCGCCGACAGGCGGAGCAACGGCTTTTCCCGCGTCCTCAGAGTGTCAGCCCGGTCAGCACCATGACCTTCTCGTAGGTGTAGTCGGTCATCGCCGCGCGCAGCCCCTCGCGTCCGACGCCCGAGTCCTTGACCCCGCCGTACGGCATCTGGTCGGCCCGGTACGACGGCACGTCACCGACGATCACGCCGCCCACCTTCAGCTCCCGGTTGGCCCGGAAGGCGGCGTCCAGCGACCGCGTGAACACCCCGGCCTGCAGGCCGTACTTCGAGTCGTTGACCATCGCGTAGGCCTCGTCGACCGACGCGGCGGGCTGAAGGATCATGACCGGCCCGAAGACCTCCTCACGGACGACCTTGGCGTCGTGGGGCACGCCCGCCAGCACCGTAGGGGCGTAGGACGTGCCCTCGCGGATGCCACCCGCGAGCACCTCGGCGCCCGCGGCGACGGCCTCGCCGACCCACTGCTCCACCCGTTCCGCGGCGGCCTCCGAGACGAGCGGGCCCACCTGGGTCTTCTCGTCGGCGGGGTCGCCGGTGACGAGCCCCTTGACGGCCGGGACCAGCCGCTCGACGAAGGCGTCGTAGACCGGCTGCTCGACGATCACCCGCTGCACGGCGATGCAGCTCTGTCCGCCCTGGTAGTTGGAGTAGAGGGCGATGCGCTGGGCGGCCCAGTCGAGGTCGGCGTCGGCCAGCACGACGGCCGCCGCGTTGCCGCCCAGTTCCAGCGTGACGTGCTTGCGCGGCACCTGGTCGGCGATGGCGTAGCCGACGGGCGCGGAGCCGGTGAACGACACCACGGGCAACCTCGGGTCCTGCACCAGGCCGGCGGCGCGCTCGTTCGGCACCGGCAGCACCGAGAACATGCCGGCGGGCAGGTCGGTTTCGGCCAGGATCTCGCCCAGCAGCAGCGACGACAGCGGCGTGGCGGGGGCGGGCTTGACGACGACGGGGGCGCCGACGGCGATGGCCGGGGCGACCTTGTGCGCGACGAGATTGAGCGGGAAGTTGAACGGGGTGATCGCCAGCACGGGCCCGTACGGGACGCGCGACACGTACGCCAGGCGCCCGGCCGCGGCCGGCTCGGTGTCGAGCCGCTGCGCCTCGCCGGACCAGCGGCGGGTTTCCTCGGCGGCGAAGCGGAACGTGGCGACGGCCCGCGTCACCTCGCCGCGCGCCCAGAAGATCGGCTTGCCGTTCTCTGCGGTGATCAGCCGGGCGATCTCGTCGGCCCGCTCCTCGATGCGCCGCGAGACGTGGGCCAGCGCCTCGGCCCGCGCGTGCACGGGCAGCGCGGCGGCCTGCTCGGCGACCGCGTGCGCCGCCGCGACGGCCTCCTCGACCTGCGCGTCCGTGGGCACGGAATGGCGGCCGACCTCGCGGCCGTCGTGGGGGTTGGTGACGGTGAGCTCGGAGTCCCCGGTCGCTGGGCGGCCGGCCAGCCAGAAGGTACGCACGTCCATAGTCCTGACGTTATGCGAAGCGGACGTTCGGGGGTTACACCACGGTGCACAAGACTCCCACGAGACCTCACCGTTAAGTACAAGCCCTGTTGTATACCCATGATGTAACGGAACTAGACCCAATTCGGGATGTTTACCATGCGGAGTGGTTTGAGCGATCGTCGCTCTGGCTAAGTCATCGGATGCGGGTCTCCAGCGTGGTGGGCCCTCGATCAGAAAGGCGTGGGCCCCGTGACCGAACACCGTGAGGTCACAAGGACGCATAGCTCCTTGGCCGCTGAGGAGGTCTCATGATCTCGGCGCCGCTCGGGCTCCAGGGCGCCTACCTCAAGGGAGAGCGCGCCAGCCACGACGAACTCCGCTCCTACCTCCTCGACGTGGCCGTCAACCTCCTCGAATCAGACGGCCCCGACAGCCTCACCATGCGCAGGATCGCCGCGGAGGCAGGGTGCACGACGACCGTCATCTACACGATGTTCGGCAACCGGGAGGGCCTGGCGGAAGCGCTTTATCTGGAGGGGTTCGAGCGCTTCCGCCGCTACCTGGAGTCGGTGCCGCAGCGGCGCAGCCCGTTCGAGCACCTGACCGCGCTCGCACCCGCCTACCGTCAGGCGTGCCTGTCCGAGCCCGGCTACTACAGCCTCATGTTCGAGCGGGCGATCCCCGGTTTCGAACCCAGCGAGCGCGCGAGAACCCTCGCCCGCGCCGCACTCAACATCCTCGACCGCGTGATCGCCGACTGCATCTCCGCCGGCTACCTGGTCCCGACCCAGCCCCGCAAGATCGCGGACGCGCTGTGGGCGGCGGCCCAGGGCGCGATCAGTTTGGAGCGTGCCGGGCACCTGCGCGACGGGCGCACGTTCGAGGCGGTCACCATGGCCACCATCTGCTGTTACCAGGTCGACAAGCAGGCCTGACGAAGGGTTGCGCGGCCCGCCGCCGACCGGTCAGCGGCGGGCCGCCTCAAGGGCGAACCACAGCTCGGCGCGGACGCCCGGATCGTCGAGGTCGCGGCCGAGCAGTTCGGCCACCCGTTTCATGCGGTAGCGCAGCGTGTGCCGGTGTACGCCGAGCCGCTGCGCCGCCGCGTCCCAGTGGCCGTTGCTCTCCAGGTACGCGCGCAGGGACTCCACGAGTCCGGCCCGGGAACCGTACCCGGCGAGGGGAGCCAGCAGCGCGGCCGAGAATGCCTGGGCGTCCGCCTGATCGAGCAGCCCGAGCACACCCTGCCCTGCCAGCTCGGCGAACCGCACCACCCGCCCCCT
>NZ_JAAAHR010000108.1:0-32633 GCF_009908215.1 Nonomuraea sp. K271
AGCCCAGGCAGCACGGTGAGACCCCGCCCATCAGCTCGACGGGCCCTTTGGACGACCCGCAGCGGGCCTGGGAGTTCAATCCCGACTACCAGCGTTTGGTCGTCGCGTGGAACACCGTCCTGCCGCGGCTTGAGGAGCTCAAGACGGTCCTGGACAAGGCGTACGCGCTGGCCAAGAGCCCGCAGACGTGGGAGGCCCCGGTGGGTGAGCGCTACGTCAAGGACATCCGGGAGTGGCGCACCAGGCTGTCGGCCTACCGGCATGCCGTGTTGACGGCGATCAGTGATGAGGCCGCGGACACACCGAGGTGGGTCCAGACGACGGCGAACGCGCCGCACGCGTTCCAGTGACGGGGGAGTGCGGGCATCTTCTTTCGTGAAGGTCGTACAGTGGGAAAATGGGTGTGGAACCCTACTACGGTCCCGACTTCGGGCTGCTGCGCAGGCAGGATCCCGAGCTCGCGCAGGTTCTGCTGGACGAGCTCGAACGTGTGCGCGGCGGGATCCAGCTGATCGCGAGCGAGAATTTCGCCTCTCCAGCCGTGCTGGCCGCGCTCGGTTCGACGCTGACGAACAAGTACGCCGAGGGCTATCCGGGCAGGCGCTATTACGGCGGTTGCGAGGTCGTCGACCGGGCGGAGCGGCTGGCGATCGAGCGGGCGTGCCGGTTGTTCGGCGCCGAGCACGCCAACGTCCAGCCCCACTCCGGCGCCTCGGCGAACCTGGCCGCCTACGCGGCGCTGCTCCAGCCGGGCGACACGATGCTGGCGATGGCGCTGTCGCACGGCGGCCATCTCACGCACGGCTCGAAGGTGAACTTCTCGGGAAGATGGTTCGACGTCGTGTCGTACGGTGTGCGTCGTGACAACGAACTCATCGACTACGACGAGGTGCGGGACCTGGCGCTGCGGCACCAGCCGAAGCTGATCGTGTGCGGCGCCACGGCGTACCCGAGGCTGATCGACTTCACGGCGTTCCGCGGCATCGCGGACGAGGTGGGGGCGTGGTTGCTGGCGGACATGGCGCATCCGATCGGGTTGATGGCGGGCGGCGCGATCCCGTCGGCGGTGCCGTACGCGGACGTCGTGACCTTCACCACGCACAAGGCGCTGCGCGGGCCGCGCGGCGGCGCCATCCTGTGCACGCGGGAGCTGGCCGGCCGGATCGACCGGGCGGTGTTCCCGTTCGTGCAGGGAGGGCCGCTCATGCACGTGGTGGCGGCCAAGGCGGTGGCGTTCGCGGAGGCGGCGCGGCCGGAGTTCGCGGGCTACGCCAGGAAGGTGATCGCGAACGCGCAGGCGCTGGCGGAGTCGCTGGACGCGGAGGGCATGCGGGCCGTGTCCGGGGGCACCGACACACATCTGGTGCTGGTCGACCTGCGTGGGGCCGGGGTGACGGGCGTGGAGGCGGAGCGGAGGTGCGCGGCCGCGGGCATCACGCTCAACCGCAACGCGATCCCGTACGATCCCGAGCCGCCGGCCGTGACGTCGGGGATCAGAGTCGGCACGCCGTGCGTGACGACGCAGGGCATGGGGCCCGAGGAGCTGAAGGAGTTGGGGTCCCTGGTGGCCAGGGTCGTGCGTGATCCGGGCGCTGCGGAGGAGGTCAGGGCAAGGGTGGCGGGCCTTCTTGCCATTCATCAGCCATATCTCAGCGAATTTTGAGCGGGTCTGTGTCGTTTTCCGGTCACAGCGGGCCGGAGCATCCGGGAAACTAGGTTCGTGCGCGAATACCTCTTCATGGCGCTCATCTCGGCAGCGGTGACCTACTTGCTGGTGCCGCTCGTGCGCCGCTTCGCCATCGGCATCGGCGCCATGCCCGAGGTTCGCGAGCGCGACGTGCACACCACGCCGACGCCCAGGCTGGGCGGGCTGGCGATGTACGGCGGTCTGGTCGTGGGGCTGCTCGTGGCCAGCAGGCTCACCCACACGGGCGCGGCGCTGGCGGAGTCCGACGGCGACGCGGTCACGGCGCTGATCGTCGCGGGCGGGCTCATCACGCTCACCGGCTTCCTCGACGACTGGTGGGGCATGGACGCCTTCGTCAAGCTCGCCGGGCAGATCGCGGCGGCCGGCGTGCTGGTCTTCTTCGACCTGCGGCTCCTCTACATCCCGCTGCCGCAGGACTGGGGCGGCTCCACCAGCCTCGACTACACACTCAGCACCGTCATCACCATCATGGTGGTGGTCGTGACCATCAACGCGGTCAACTTCGTCGACGGGCTCGACGGCCTGGCGGCGGGGGTCGTGTGCATCGCGGGCATGGCCACCTGGGCCTATTCGATCTTTCTGGCCGACGAGATCAGCGGCGGCCGCATCACGACGACGGCCGCCATCGCCGCCGTGCTCATCGGCGCGTGCCTGGGGTTTCTGCCGCACAACTTCCATCCGGCCAAGATTTTCATGGGCGACACGGGGGCCATGCTGATCGGGCTCGTGCTCGCCTCGTCGATCGTCACCGTGACGCCGCTCGACCCGGCGATCATCGAGGGGATGAACAAGGTGCCGGTGCTGCTGCCGCTGCTCCTGCCGGCGGCGGTGCTGGTGCTGCCGCTGGTCGACCTGATCACCGCGGTGGTGCGGCGCACCTCGCGCGGTCTGTCGCCGTTCGCGCCCGACCGCGGTCACCTGCACCACCGGCTGATGGACATCGGCCACTCGCACCGCAGGTCCGTGCTCATCATGTACGCCTGGGCGTTCCTGTTCGCCTTCGGCATCGTGGGCATGTCCACGATCGGCGTGCCGGTCCTGCTGTTCCCCGTGGTCATCGTGCTCGCGCTGGCCGTTCTGGTGCTGATGGCCCTGCCGCGCTGGCGGCGCAGGGGCGGGGCGCGCACTGCGTCGCGTGACGACCCTGACGACGACGGTCCGCCCACGGGCCCGATGCCGCCGGTTCCGCCGGAACCGCAGGTCAGGCGGCGCATGCCGCCTCCCGGAGACGGCCCGGCGTCTCAGGGCCGCTCGTCAGCCGAGGGCAATCCGGTCATTCCCGCACATCCAGGGCGTTCGTGATCGCGAACTAGAAACGGCAGGTAAAAGCGGTCTTCTGTGAGCTTGTGATATCTTTCACGAGCAGGGACTCCAGGCCTACCGGTTCTGGAGGTAGCAAACGCTCGCTTGACAACAGGCTGATGGAGCACCGATGCAGGCCAATGACGTGCGCGTCCTCAAAAGCGCCGCGATTCCGACCTCTGTGGTCGGGGTGGTCGCCGTGCTGGTCGCTTTCCTGTCGACGGGCGGCAAGGGCGCGCTCGGCGCGGCCATGGGCGCCCTGCTCGTCGGAATCTTCTTCAGCATCAGCGTCGTCGTGGTGTCCTACGCTGCCCGGGTCTCCCCGCAGATGATGGCGATCGCCGCGATGGTCAGCTATCTCGTCAAGGTCCTGGCCATCATGGCCGTGCTGTCCGCCTTCCGTGACACCACGGCCTGGAACACGCAGGCTTTCGCGTGGTCCGTCGTGGTCGGCACCCTCGTCTGGACGGGCTTCGAGGTCCGCGCCTTCATGAAGACCAAGATGCTCTACGTCGACCCCGAGGCCGGCGCGCCGGGAAAGGGCGACGCATGACGCTCCTGCCCGGACGGGGTCCGATATGACTAGTCCTCTGTTCGCCTGCTATCGTCGGGCCCGCGATGAGCGCACAGGAACGCCGACCAGAAAACGACGGTCGCGACTTCGCCGACGCCATGTGGTCAGTCCCCAGCTCACTACTCGCCGGGATGGCTATCTACGGCGGCCTCGGATGGTTGCTGGACCGGTGGTTGGGCATGTCCGCGTTCTTCCCCATAGGCGTGGTCCTCGGGGTTGTGCTCGGAGGCTACCTGGTCTACCGGAAGTTCGGTCGCTAGCCCGGAGCAGCAACCACTTCGCTGAGGAAACTCTTGTGATCCACTACGACGTTGAAGGGAACGCCGCGTGAATGCGCTGACGGTCCTCCTCGCTCCCGCTGGCGATCAATTCGGGGCGCCTACGCCAGAAGAGCTGTTCAACCTGCCCCCCATCATTCCTGGGGTCTACTGGTTCACCAAGCCGGTGCTGCTGGCCATGCTCAGCGCCGTCCTCGTGATCGGTGTGACATGGGCGGCCTTCGCCAAGCCCAAGCTCGTGCCGCGAGGCGTCCAGAACGCCGTCGAGCTCGGCTACATGTTCGTCCGCGACCAGGTCGCCCGGCCGTTCCTGGGCAAGGACGCCGACCGGTGGATGGGCCTGCTGGTCAGCGTGTTCTTCCTGGTGCTGGTCTGGAACCTCATGGGCGTCGTCCCGGTGCTCCAGTTCCCCGTCGCCTCGCACATCGCCTTCCCGGCCGTGCTGGCCCTCGTGATCTACGGCCTCAAGGTCTATCTCGGCATCAAGCACCAGGGCGGCGTCGGCTACTTCAAGAACATGATGTTCCCTCCGGGCCTGCCCAAGCCGATCTACTTCCTGCTGGCCCCGATCGAGTTCCTGTCGAACATGATCATCGCGCCCTTCACGCACGCGGTGCGACTGTTCGCGAACATGTTCGCGGGCCACATGCTGCTGGCCTTCTTCAGCATGGTGGGCTTCTGGTTCCTGTTCGAGAAGCTGACCCCGCTCGGTGCGCCCGTCGGCGTCGTGGGCGTGGTGATGACCATTCTGCTCACGGGCCTGGAGATCTTCATCCAGTACCTGCAGGCGTTCCTCTTCGCCATGCTGGCCGCGATGTACATCGGCGGCTCGCTGCACCCGGAACACTGAGTAGCACAGACCGGCACAAGCCAGACCGGTGAGACTCCGCTCACCGGCCGTCCAGTAAAGGAAACAGTAATGAGCGTTCTCGCTGAGGTCTCCGGCAACGTCACCGCCATCGGTTACGGTCTCGCCGCCATCGGCCCCGGCATCGGCGTCGGCATCATCTTCGGTCAGGGCGTGCAGGCCATCGCCCGCCAGCCGGAGGCGTACGGCCTGATTCGCCAGAACATGCTCCTCGGCTTCGTCCTCACCGAGGCCCTTGCCCTGATCGGTCTTGTCGCGCCGTTCATCTTCCAGAACATCGGCGTGGCCTGACGTTCCCCACCTGACGAAAGGCTGCATCCATGACTATGGCAGCTACGCTCCTCGCGCAGGAGGAGGGCGCCAATCCCCTCATCCCGCACACGTACGAGCTCGTCGTCGGCATCTTCTCCTTCCTCGTCGTTCTCTTCGTCGTCGGCAGGATCCTCGTCCCGCGCATCCAGAAGACGCTGGCCGAGCGTACGGACGCCATCGAGGGCGGCATCAAGAGGGCGGAAGAAGCGCAGGCCCAGGCACAGGTCCTGCAGCAGGAATACCGCGACCAGCTGGCCGAGGCCAGGCAGGAGGCGGCCAGGCTGCGCGAGGAGGCTCGCGAGCAGGCCGCGCAGATCAAGGCCGAGCTCCGCGAGGAGGCCCAGGCCGAGGCCCGGCGTCTCGTCGAGGCCGCGCACGCGCAGATCGAGGCGGACCGCCAGGCGGCCTTCGCACAGCTCCGCGCGGAGATCGGCCGCCTGTCGACCGACCTCGCCGGCCGTATCGTCGGCGAGTCGCTCGAGGACGAGGCACGGCAGAGCCGCATCGTCGACCGGTTCCTTGACGAGCTGGAAAGCTCCAACGCGCAGGCGGTGCGTTAATGAGGGGCCTGAGCAGGACGTCGCTGGCCGAGGTCGAGGAGCGGTTCAACGCGGTCGCCGGCGGTGCCGACCTCGGCACGCTCTCCGACGAGCTGTTCGCGGTCGCGGACCTGCTCGACCGCGAGCACGGCCTGCGTCGTGCCCTGTCCGACCCGTCCAGGTCGGGCGAGCAGAAGGCGGGCACCATCCGCGCGCTGCTCACCGGCAAGATCAGCGAGGCGGCGCTGGCCACCGTCGAGACCGCGGTCTCGGCCCGGTGGTCGCGCGCCGGTGACCTGGCCGACGTGCTCGAACGGCTCGGCGTGGCCGCCGCGGCCGCGGAAGCGGAGAGCCAGTCCAGGCTCGACGAGGTGGAGGACGAGCTCTTCCGCTTCGGCCGCATCGTCGCCGCCAACCCGGAGCTGCGCCGGGCCCTCACCGACGCGGGCGCGCCGGAGGCGGGCAAGCAGGAGCTGCTGCGCGGGCTGCTCGACGGCAAGGTGGCCCCGACCAGCCTGCGCCTGATCAACCAGCTGGTGCTGCACCCGCGAGGACGTAGCCTGGAGACGGGCCTGGAAGAGGTCGGTCACCTCGTGGCACAGCAGCGCCGGCGCCTGGTGGCGGTGGTGCGCACCGCGGTCGAGCTGACCGACGCGCAGCGCCGGCGCCTCGTGGCGTATCTGAGCACCTCCTACGGCCGTGACGTGCACCTGAACGTCGAGGTGGACAAGCGAGTGCTCGGTGGGTTCTCGGTCCGCATCGGCGACGAGATCATCGACACCACCATTGTGGGACGAATCGAAGAAGTCCGCCGCCGGTTGGCCGGCTAAGGCGAATAGGGAGACAGAGTAGAGATGGCGGAGCTTACGATCCGGCCGGACGAGATCCGGGACGCGCTTGAGCGCTTCGTCCAGGCGTACGAACCGGAAGGCGCCGCGCGCGAGGAGATCGGGACCGTCGTCGACGCCGGCGACGGCATTGCCCATGTCTCCGGCCTTCCCTCGGCGATGGCGAACGAGCTGCTCGAGTTCGAGGGCGGCACGCGCGGCCTGGCACTTAACCTCGACACCCGCGAGATCGGTGCCGTTATTCTGGGTCAATTCAGCGGCATCGAGGAGGGCCAGACGGTCCGCAGGACGGGCGAGGTCCTGTCCGTGCCCGTCGGCGACGACTTCCTCGGTCGCGTGGTCGACCCCCTCGGCAACCCGCTCGACGGCAAGGGCGCCATCCAGGCCGAGGGCTCCCGGGCCCTCGAGCTGCAGGCCCCCTCGGTGGTCCAGCGGCAGCCGGTGAAGCAGCCGCTGCAGACCGGCATCAAGGCGATCGACGCCATGACGCCCATCGGCCGCGGCCAGCGCCAGCTGATCATCGGCGACCGCGGCACCGGCAAGACCGCGATCGCGGTCGACACGATCCTCAACCAGCGCGAGGCCTGGGCGTCCGGCGACCCTGAGAAGCAGGTGCGCTGCGTCTACGTCGCGGTCGGGCAGAAGGGCTCGACGATCGCGCAGGTCAAGGCCCGCCTGGAGGAGGCCGGCGCGCTGGAGTACACCACGATCGTGGCCGCTCCCGCCTCCGACCCCGCAGGGTACAAATACCTTGCCCCCTACACCGGCTCGGCCATCGGCCAGCACTGGATGTACCAGGGCAAGCACGTTCTGATCGTCTTCGACGACCTGACCAAGCAGGCCGACGCCTACCGCGCCGTGTCCCTGCTGCTGCGTCGCCCGCCGGGCCGCGAGGCCTTCCCCGGCGACGTCTTCTACCTCCACTCGAGGCTTCTGGAGCGCTGCGCCAAGCTCTCCGACGACATGGGCGGCGGCTCGATGACGGGCCTGCCGGTCATCGAGACCAAGGGCAACGACGTGTCGGCGTTCATCCCGACCAACGTTATCTCCATCACCGACGGTCAGTGCTTCCTCGAGACCGACCTGTTCAACGCGGGTGTGCGCCCGGCCATCAACGTCGGCATCTCGGTGTCCCGAGTCGGTGGTTCCGCGCAGGTCAAGGCCATGCGCAAGGTCGCGGGCACGCTGAAGCTGTCGCTGTCGCAGTATCGTGACCTGGAGGCCTTCGCGGCGTTCGCGTCCGACCTCGACGCGGCCTCCAAGGCCCAGCTCGAACGCGGTCAGCGCCTGGTGGAGCTGCTCAAGCAGCCACAGTACGAACCGTTCCCCGTCGAGCGGCAGGTCGTGTCGGTGTGGGGCGGCACCACGGGCGAGCTCGACGAGGTGCCGGTCGACGACGTGCGGCGCTTCGAGACGGAGTTCCTCGACTTCCTGCAGTCCTCGCACAAGGGCATCCTCGACACCATCCGTGAGACCAACGAGCTCACGGACGACACGGTGACCGCTCTCAAGGACGCCATCACGGAGTTCAAGAAGGGCTTCACCACCTCCTCGGGCGAGCTGCTGGTCAAGGACGAACCGGTGGCGCCGCTGGAGGCCGAAGAGGTCGGCCAGGAAAAGATCAAGAAGGTCGTCCGTCGGGCGGAGAAGTAGGTCATGGGTGCCCAGCTAAGGCTGCTGCGGCGGCGGATCAACTCGGTCAAGTCGACCGCGAAGATCACGCGTGCCCAGGAGCTCATCGCCTCTTCACGGATCGTGAGGGCGCAGCAGCGGATGCAGGCGGCGCTGCCGTACGAGCGTGAGATCACTCGCGCCGTCACCGGCGTCGTCAGCAACGCGGCCAGCGTCGATCATCCGCTGACCGTGGCGAAGGACAACCCCGTGAAGGCGGGTGTCCTCATCGTCACCAGCGACAGCGGGTTCTGCGGCGGCTTCAACGCCAACGTCCTGCGCGAGGCCGAGGCCCTGCGCGGGTTGCTGGAGGGCCGCGGCTTGGAGGTCGTGCCGTTCGTCACCGGGCGCAAGGGTGTCACCTGGCACACCTTCCGCCAGCGTGAGATGGGCGGCCAATGGGTCGGCTTCTCCAGGAAGCCGGCCTACGCCGACGCCAAGGAGATCGCGCAGACGCTGATCGACTCGTTCAAGGACGACAACGGGATCGACGAGATCCACATCGTCTCGACCGAGTTCGTCTCCATGCTGACCCAGAACGTCGTGGTCAAGCGGGTCCTGCCGCTCGAGGTCGAGGAGACCGAGGCGACGGAGACCACCGCGATCCCGCCCTACTTCGAGTTCGAGCCGACCGCGGGCGACGTTCTCGAGTCGCTGCTGCCGCGTTACGTCGAGTCCCGGATCTTCACGGCGCTGCTGCAGTCGGCGGCCTCCGAGGAGGCCGCGCGGCGGCGCGCGATGAAGTCCGCGACCGACAACGCCAACGAGCTGATGCGGCTGCTCACCCAGGAGATGAACCAGGCTCGCCAGGCGGAGATCACCCAGGAAATCAGCGAGATCGTCGGTGGGGCCAACGCGCTCGCTGACGCCGCAGCGGGGAAAGAGTGAAATGACTGCAGAGGCTGTTGAAACTGTGGAAGCCGCGGCGGCCGGCACAGGCCGCGTGGCACGTGTCACCGGCGCGGTCGTCGACGTGGAGTTCCCCGTCGACGCGATGCCCGAGATCTACAACGCGCTCAAGGTCGAGGTGACCCTCGGCGGCGAGACCAGGACCCTGACCCTCGAGGTGGCCCAGCACCTGGGCGACAACCTCGTGCGCGCCATCTCCATGCAGCCCACCGACGGCATGGTCCGCGGCCAGGCGGTGCAGGACACCGGCGGCCCGATCTCGGTGCCGGTCGGCGACGTCGTCAAGGGCCACGTGTGGAACGCGCTGGGCGAGACGCTCGACGTGCCCACCGCGTCGCTCAAGATCGAGGAGCGGTGGGGCATCCACCGTCCCTCCCCGGCCTTCGACCAGCTCGAGTCTCGCACCGAGCTGCTTGTCACCGGCATCAAGGTCATCGACCTGCTCACGCCCTACGTGCAGGGCGGGAAGATCGGCCTGTTCGGCGGCGCCGGCGTGGGCAAGACAGTGCTCATCCAGGAGATGATCCGCCGCGTCGCCCGTAACTTCGGCGGCACCTCGTGCTTCGCCGGAGTGGGCGAGCGCACCCGTGAGGGCAACGACCTCTGGCTGGAGATGGAGGAGGCGGACGTCCTCAAGGACACCGCGCTCGTCTTCGGCCAGATGGACGAGCCGCCGGGCACCCGGCTGCGCGTGGCGCTGTCGGCGCTGACCATGGCCGAATACTTCCGCGACGTGCAGAAGCAGGACGTGTTGCTCTTCATCGACAACATCTTCCGCTTCACGCAGGCCGGTTCGGAGGTCTCGACCCTGCTCGGCCGTATGCCGTCCGCCGTGGGTTACCAGCCCACGCTGGCCGACGAGATGGGTGTGCTCCAGGAGCGCATCACCTCGACGCGCGGTCACTCGATCACCTCCATGCAGGCGATCTACGTGCCCGCCGACGACATCACCGACCCGGCCCCGCACAACGCGTTCGCGCACCTCGACGCGCAGACCGTGCTCTCCCGGCCGATCTCGGAGAAGGGCATCTACCCCGCGGTGGACCCGCTCGACTCCTCTTCCCGGATCCTCGACCCGCAGATCCTGGGCGAGGAGCACTACCGGGTGGCCCAGGAGACCAAGCGGATCCTGCAGAAATACCGCGAGCTCCAGGACATCATCGCGATCCTCGGCATCGACGAGCTGTCCGAGGAGGACAAGGTCACCGTGCAGCGGGCCCGCCGCATCGAGCGGTTCCTGTCGCACCCGATGTACGCCGCCGAGGCGTTCACCGGCCAGCCGGGCGAGACCGTCCCGCTGGACGAGACCATCGCCTCCTTCAAGGGCCTGTGCGCGGGCGAGTACGACCACCTCCCCGAGCAGGCGTTCTTCATGGTCGGTGGCATCGAGCAGGCCGTGGCCAAGGCCAAGGAACTCGAGCGCCGCTAAATCGCCCCAGTTGAAGGGCGAGCTCTGCGAGCCCGGACCTACGGTGGTGGTACGGCCGCCCGCCGTGCCACCACCTGATCGGAAAGGAACCTACACAAGTGGCGAAGCTACGCGTAGGGGTTGTCTCACCCGAGCGTGAGATCTGGTCGGGCGAGGCCGACATGGTGATTGCCAAGACCGTGGACGGCGAGATCGGTATTATGCCGCAACACGCACCTGTGCTCGGCGTGCTCGTCGAGGGCGGCGTGCTGCGCATCAAGCGTGAGGGCGAGGGCGATCTCGCGGCGGCCGTGCACGGAGGCTTCATCTCCGTGGCCGACGACGAGGTATCCGTGCTCGCCGAGGTGGCCGAGCTCGGTTCCGAGGTCGACGTCGCGGCTGCCCGTGACGCTCTCGACCGGGCCCAGGCTTCGATCGAGGCCAATCAGGAGGACGCCGACGCCGCGATCGAGGCCAAGCGCGCCAGGGCTCGGCTGCGCGCGGCGGGCGAAGAGGTTTAACACATATTCCAAACGGGGCTCAGGGGGCGGCATGATGGCGACGGTTGTAGTGGTCCTGGTGCTGTTCGCCGCCCTCGTGGTCCTGCGCTGGGTCACGCTGACCCGCTCGCGCGGCAGCGTGCCCTGTCGTCTCCGGGTGGGGGAGCGGGCCTGGCAGAGCGGCGTAGCCCGCTACGCCGACGGGGAGCTCCACTGGATCCCGCTTCTGGGTGTGCGACTGAGGCCGCGCCACGCGATCGCGAGGCGCGGCCTCGTCGTTTCTCCCCGCCGTGAGATCGAGGGCGGGATGTTCGCGGTGGACCTCAGTGGTAGCACGCGGGGCGTGTCCATCGCGATGAGCGCCGACGCGCTGACGGGCTTTCTCGCCTGGCTGGAGTCTGCGCCGCCGAGCGCCTACCTGGACGTCGCCTGAACCTGCCCTTGGGGCCTGGCGGTGGTGTTCAGCGGGTGCCGCCGGGCTTCCAGAGGATCTCGTTGCCCGCGTGGGCTATCCGGCAGGCGATGAAGAGCAGGTCCGACAGCCGGTTGAGGTATTTCGCGGTCAGCACGTTCATGTCGTCGTGCGCCCGCAGCGCGGTCCAGGCCGTACGTTCGGCTCTGCGCACCGTGACCCTCGCGACGTGCAGCGCCGCCGTGGCGGGGTCGCCGCCGGGCAGGATGAAGCTGCGCAGCGGCTTGAGGCCGGCGTTGAAGCGGTCGCACTGCATCTCCAGCCAGTCGATGTACGACTGCTCCACCCGCAGCGGCGGGAAGTCGGGGTTCGCCACGACCGGCGTGGCCAGGTCGGCCCCCACGTCGAACAGTTCGTTCTGCACGCGTACGAGCACCTCCGCCAGGTCCGCGGGCAGGGTGCCGTGCGAGAGCGCCACCCCGAGGTGGGCGTTGGCCTCCTCCACGTCGGCGTAGGCGGCGAGCCGGAGGTCGGTTTTCGGGGCCGGGCTCATGTCGCTCAGCGTGGTGGTGCCGTCGTCGCCCGTGCGGGTGTAGATGCGGGAGAGGACGACCGGCTTGTCCTTGTCGGCGCGCGTCATGGCCTCAGCGTACTCGTGACAAATGTCATCGACATCGTACGCGGGATCCACATGGGGCCCGTGATTTCGGCGACTGGTTCGAGAACCCGGGTGAAAGCCACTATTGACCCCATGACGAAGGAGATGACCTGATGCTCGAAATCAACGAGCTGCGCAAGCGTTTCGCGGGCAGCCCCGGCTCCCCGGTCGCCAAGATCGCCTTGGACGGGATCAGCTTCACCGTACGGCCTGGCGAGATGTTCGGGTTCGTCGGCGCGAACGGCGCCGGCAAGACCACGACGATGCGCATCGTGATGGGCGTGCTCCAGGCGGACTCCGGCTCGGTGAGCCTGCGGGGCGAGCCGATCGGCCCGGGCGACCGGCGGCGCTTCGGCTACATGCCGGAGGAGCGCGGCCTGTACCAGAAGATGCGGGTCGGCGAGCAGATCGAGTACTTCGGCCGCCTGCACGGGATGAGCGCGGCAGCCGTCAAGAAGGCCACCGACGACCTGCTGGAGCAGCTGGGGCTGACCGAGCGCAGGAACGACGCGGTGCAGGCCCTCTCCCTGGGCAACCAGCAGCGGGTGCAGCTCGCCGTGGCCCTGGTGCACGACCCCGAACTGCTCATTCTGGACGAGCCGTTCTCCGGGCTCGACCCGATCGCGGTCGACGCGCTGGCCACGGTGCTGCAGGAGCGGTGCAGGGGCGGCGTACCGGTGATCTTCTCCAGCCACCAGTTGGAGCTGGTGGAGCGGCTGTGCGACTCCGTGGGCATCGTCTCGGCCGGACGGATGGTCGCCGCCGGTACGGTGGCCGGCCTGCGGGCGGCCGAGGCCGGCGAGCTGCGCGTGGTCGTCAGGGACCCGGCGCCCGGCTGGGCGGACGCGCTGCCGGGCACGGTCACCGTCGACGGGGACCGGCACATTCTGCGCTGCACCGGCGGCGACGACCAGGAGATTCTGCGCCGCGCCGTGAAGGCCGGGCGCGTCGAACACTTCGGGGCCGAGCAGCCGAGCCTCACCGACATCTTCAAGGAGGCCGTGGCGTGAACGGACTGATGCTGGTCGCCCGCAGGGAGATCATGACGCAGCTGCGGACCAAGGGTTTCGTCATCGGTCTGCTCATCACGGCGGTGCTGGTGGCGGCGGTCTCGTTCGCTCCCAAGGTGCTGGGCGGCGAGGACTCGTACACGCTGGGCACCGTCAACTCCCAGCAGCTGCCGCTGCAGGCTGCCGCGCCGGACACGAAGTTCGAGTGGCGGCAGTTCCCCGACGAGAACGCGGCGACGCAGGCGGTGGTCGACGGCGACGTGGACGCGGTGCTGGTCAACGGGACCAAGGTGCTGACGGACGGTCAGATCGACGGCGAGCTCGGCGTGCTTCTGCAGAGCGTGAACCGGGAGGTCAAGCTGGGCGCGGCCGGGGTCTCCATCCCGCCGCTGCAGATGCAGTCCGTGGGCGCCGACACGCGGTATGAGTCGGCGCGCACCGGCATCGCCGTGGTGCTCGTCCTGGTGCTCTTCATGCTGATCATAGGCCAGGTCATGATGGTGGCCATGGGCGTGGTGGAGGAGAAGGGCAGCAGGATCGTCGAGATTCTGCTCTCCACCGTGCGGCCGTGGCAACTGCTCGGCGGCAAGATCGTGGGGCTGGGCACGCTGGGCCTGATCAACATGGTCACGATCCTGGTCGTCGGGCTCGGCTCGGCGATGGCCTCGGGCATCGCCACGGACTTCCCGCCCGGCATTCCCGGACTGGTGGCGGCGGTGCTGGTGTGGTTCGTGCTCGGTTACCTCTTCTTCGCCGCGCTGGCGGCGGCCTTCGGGTCGCTGGTCTCGCGGCAGGAGGAGGTGGGGTCGGTGCTGACGCCGCTGACCATGCTCATCATGATCGCGTACTTGGTCGCCTTCTACGCGACCAACGACGCGACGGGCACGTTGGCCACGGTCGTGTCGTACATCCCGCCGTTCTCGTCCATGGTCATGCCGGTGCGGATGGCGGCGACCGAGGTGCCGCTGTGGGAGGTGGCCGTGTCCATGGGGGCGATGCTCCTGGCCGTGCCCGTGGTGCTGGCCTTCGGGGCCAAGATCTACGAGCGTGCGGTGCTGCGGACGGGGGCCCGCCTCAAGCTCGGCGACGTGCTGCGCGCGAAGTAGATGGATCCGATCAAGCGGGCGCGGCGGCTCACCTGGGTGATGATCGGCTCGGGCGTGCTGATGATGTGGGTGCTCATCGCCGTCCGGTCCGTGGAGGCGCACGTGGAGGGCGTGCTGTCGTGGTGGCGGGCCGGCCCTGCGCTGCTCGCCGCCGCCGGGTTGACCTGGTTCTGCCTGCGCATGGCCGACGCGATCCTGGACCGCCGCTACCCCACCAGGCAGGTGGTGGTGGCGGCGGTTCTCGCGTTGGTCGCGGCCGGCGCGGGAGGGGCCGACCCGATCGGCTGGGGTTTCGTGCTCACGGCCTGGCTGAGCGTCGCCATGCTCGGCGTCTCCACCCGCACGCTCGTCCTGCAGATGGCCGCGACCTGGGTGGTCGGTGTCGCGCTGGCCCTGGTCACGGCGCCTGCCGGCATGTTCGCCGATCGCGGGTTCGGCTATTACGCCCTGCTCTACGGTCTCTGGTGCGTCATCCTGCCACCGTCCGGCAGGGTGTGGCTGCTGATCTGGAGGCTGGCCATGGAGGCCCATGAGGGCCGTGACGCGCACACGCGGCTGGCGCTGGCCGAGGAGCGGCTGCGCGTCTCCAGGGACCTGCACGCCACCGTGGGGCACCAGCTGTCGGCCATCGCGGTCAAGACCGAGCTCGCCGTACGGCTGTCGGACAAGGACGCCGGCGCGGCCAGGGCCGAGATGGTGGAGGTCAACACGCTGACCAGGAAGGCGCTCAGGGAGCTGCGCCAGGCGGTGCGCGGCTACCGTGAGCTTGACTTGGACGCCGAGCTGAATAGCGTTAAGGGAGTACTCGAAGCGGCGGGGGTCCGCTGCGAGATGCGCCTGCCCCACCGCGAGCTGCCTGACGGGGTTTCACCGGCCTTCGCCTACGCGGTCCGCGAGGCGGTGACCAACGTGCTCAAGCACAGCGTCGCGACGTTCTGCCGCATCACGATCCGCTTCACCGAGGACGAGGCGGAGCTGGAGGTGCGCAACGACGGGGTCGCCGAGCGCCCGGGCGGCGACCTGGGGAGCGGCCTGGCGGGTCTGCGGGAGCGGCTGGCCGCCGCCGGCGGGACGGTGAACGCCCAGCCGGCGGGTGATGGCGAGTTCGTGCTGAACGCGGTCGTGTCACTTCCGATACGTGGGTAGGAGAGGTGTGCGGGAGGTCTCTCCGGCGCGGTTCGCGCTGGTCGGCGACCTGCTCGCAGGCGTGACTGAGGAGGTGACATGCGCGTCCGGGGGAATCCGAGAGCCCAGGTGGTGCGGATAGGGGCCCGGCTCGACGCCGGAACGTCGGCAGGGGTGCGTGAGCACCTGCACAAGGCTCTCGACACCGGTGAAGGCGACCTGATCCTCGATCTCTCCAAGCTCGAGATGATCGACGCGACCGGTCTCGGAGTGCTCGTGGGAGCGCATCGGCGCGCGCTGAGCGTGCAACGTCGCCTCGTTCTTCGGGGGGTGCCCCCGCGGATCATGCGGATACTCGCGGTGACCCGGCTGAATCGGGTGCTGCACGTGGAGGTTCCCGCTGCCGCGGTGGCCTGAGCTGACATATCGGAGCGGGCAACGATCAGCCGTTGCCCGCTCTTTCTTGGCTTAGACAAAATACAGATTACGGCTGTCCGTGATACCGCTCTGAATCGTCGCGCTAAAGAGCAAGGATATGAGTCAGCCCGGGCCGAGACTGCGGTTGAAGATGTGCACCGCGACGGTGACGAGTTCGTCGATCGTCGGTTGGTCGTCGGAGAGCAGCCATTCGATGAGCAACTCCTGCAGCCCGCCAATGACGCCCAGCGCCACTAAGTGTCGATTGAGCGGGGTGGCCTGCGGGAAATCGGCGGACGCCTCCTCCACGAGCCTGGCGAACGAGTCCACCGCCCGCTGGCGGGACATGGCCAGCACGTCTCCCGATCTGCGCACCTCGACGTGCATGATGCGGGCCCGGCGCCAGTCGGCGGTGGCGAACTCGACGTACGCGCGGATCCCCGCCTCGACCCGGCCCGCCAGCGTGGGGGGCGCCTCCTGTAGCGCCTTGGCCACCACGGCCAGGCTTTCCTCGACGCAGCGTTCGTGCAACGCCTGAAGGAGCTCCTCGCGACCGCCGAAACATTCGTAGAAGGCCCGGTTCGAGATCCGCGCCTCCGAGCACAACCTTTCGATGGTCGTGGCCGCGAAACCCGGTTTCGCGTATAGCGTGTACGCGGCCGTCATCAGCCGCTCTCGTCTGTCCGCCAGCCTTTGCTCAGCCGACATTCCCCGGTAAGACCGGTTCACATTCCACCCGTCCAACATGATCGTGGCCCCCAGAGCACACAATTATGGACGGATGATCGGTCCTGGGAAAGAGCGCGGCGATTATCTCTTACGTCGTCCGTGCAAGAACGTGACAAGCCTGATCAGCCGCTCAAGTTCAGCGGGCCCCCGTGAGAACGATGTCAGGTTCATCCCGGGCATCGCGAAGCGCTGCCGTGAGATCGCTTTGGGCCTGGCGAACTCGCGCAGGCCGTCGGCTCCGTGGATCCGGCCGAACCCCGAATCGCCCATCCCGCCGAACGGCAACGCCGGCACCCCCGCGAACGAGATCACCGAGTTGATGGCGGTCATCCCCGTACGCATGCTGCGGGCCAGCTCCGTCGCCCGCCGCGCGTTCCTGGAGAAGACCGTGCCGCCCAGCCCGTAGGCCGAGGCGTTGGCCAGCTCCAGCGCCTCGTGCGCGTCTCGGGTGCGCCGCACGGTGATGGTCGGCCCGAACGTCTCCTCCCGCACCGCGGGGGAGTCCTCGGGCACGTCCTCCACGATCACCGGGTCGACGTACGGCGCCCGCACGGCGCCCGTGCCGCCGGCCACCAGGCGCCCCGACTTGGCCGCGTCGTCGATGTGCCGCTTGATGATGTCCACCTGGCCGGGCATCGTGATGGGACCGTAGTGCTCGCCCGCCCGCACGTTCGCCACCCGCTCGGACAACTCGCGCATGAAGCCGTCATAGACGGCGTCGACCACGTAGACGCGTTCGACGCCCACGCAGGTCTGGCCCGCGTTGGACATCGCGCCCCACAGGCAGGCGTCGGCCGCGGCCCGCAGGTCGGCGTCGGCGTCCACGATGAACGCGTCCTTGCCGCCGCACTCGGCCACGATCGGCGTGAGGTTCTCGGCGCAGGCCGCCATGACCCGCTTCGCCGTGGCGGTCGAGCCGGTGAACGCCACCTTCTTCACCCTCGGGTCGGCGGCCAGCGCCGCCCCCGTCTCGCCCAGCCCCGTCACGGTCTGCAGCACCGGGTGCTCAGGCACGGACTCCTCGAACAACTCCGCCAGGCGCACGCCGATGCCAGGGGTGAGCTCGCTCGGCTTGAACACGACCGCGTTGCCCGCGGCCAGCGCGTAGGCGACGGAGCCCATCGGGGTGAACACCGGGTAGTTCCACGGGCCGATCACGCCGACCACACCCAGCGGCAGGTATTCGAGGGTGGCGGTCAGGTTGAGGCCGATCATGCCGGTGGCGACCCGGCGGCGGCCCAGCACCTTCGCCGCGTTGCGGGCGGCCCAGTCGAGGTGCGTGATGGCGAGGACGAGCTCCAGCGTGGCGTCGCCGACCGGTTTGCCCGTCTCCTCGTGCACCAGCCGGGCCAGGGCCCTGAGCTCCCGCGTGACGACCGCCTTGTAGTCGAGCAGCCGCCGCCTGCGCTCGGCCGCCCCGATCGCGGCCCACCACCGGGCGGCCTCCTCCGCCCGCCCCACCGCCTGGCGCACGGCCTCGGGAGCCTGGTTGGGGTGGGTTCCGACGGTCTCGCCGGTCGCCGGATTGAGTGAGTCGAACGTCAGCGTCGCCATGGCGTCACCATAAACCGCCCACCACCCACTGACCACAATCACCCGCGCGGGCTGGCGGCCGGAGGCCACCACTTACAGGGCCCGCGGAGCGCGCCGTAGCGGCGGGTCACCGCTGAAGGGTCAGAGGCCGTTTCCTGGAGGGCCGTCAGCCGAAGTGCGGCGGGTGGCCGGCCACGGCGGTGCCGTAAAGGAGCTGAAAGCCGGCCACGGCGGTGCCGTGAAGCAGCATTCAGAAGAGGGTCGGGTTCTCGGGCTCGATGCCGCGGAGAGAGTCGTAGTCGAGGGTGACGCAGTCGATGCCGCGGTCGGAGGCGAGGACGCGCGCCTGGGGTTTGATCTCCTGTGCGGCGAAGATGCCGCGCACGGGCGACAACAGGGGATCGCGGTTGAGCAGTTCGAGGTAGCGGGTCAGTTGTTCGACGCCGTCGATCTCGCCCCGGCGTTTGATCTCGACGGCCACCGTCGCTCCGAGCCCGTCGCGGCACAGGATGTCGACGGGCCCGATCGCCGTCATGTATTCGCGCCGGATCAGCGAGTAGCCGTCGCCCAGCGTGGTGATGTGCTCGGCGAGCAGCTCCTGCAGGTGGGCTTCCACGCCGTCCTTGATCAGCCCGGGGTCGACGCCCAGCTCGTGGATGGAGTCGTGGAGGATCTCCTCCATGGTGAGGACGAGCTTCTCGCCGGTCTTGCCGTGGGTGACCGTCCAGGTCGCGCCGTCCTCCTTGAGCTTGCACGGCGGGTTCATCCAGTTGAGCGGCTTGAAGGCGCGGTCGTCGGCGTGGATGCTCACGCTGCCGTCCGCCTTGATCAGCACGAGTCTCGGCGCCATCGGCAGGTGGGCCGTGAGCCGTCCGACATAATCCACGCTGCACCGCGCGATGACCAACCGCATGACGCCCCACCTTAGCGGCTCTGGAAAACTGGTCGCATGGCGTTCGAACGGGTGGGTGTGGCCGGGCTCGGCACGATGGCGGGCACCGCTGCGACGGCGAGAGCAGGGGCGGCCGCCGGCGTGAGGGGTTTTCCGCGCCGATGAGCCCGCGTCGTGCCCGCCGCAGGGAGTCCTCCCGCCCTTTCGGCTTCCCGACGGGCCTGGACAAGGTGGAGGAATGGCCCGACGGTTCCTGGAAAGTGCGCATGCTGACCGGCTCGTCCTCCACGAAAAACTACCGTTGCCCGGGCTGCGACCAGGAGATCCGCAGCGGCACCCCGCACATCGTGGCCTGGCCGGCCTGGCCGGGCGGCGACGAGGAACGCCGTCACTGGCACCAGGCCTGCTGGCGTAAGAGACTCGACCGCGGCCCAGGCCGCAGCCGTTACTGAGAGGACCCATGGTGGAGATTCGCGCGGCGACCGTGCTGCCGGCCCGGCGAGAGCCCATCGAGTTGCACACCGGCGACGGCTTGACCCTGGTCGGCGAGCTGGCCCTGCCCTTAGACCGGCCTCCCGCGGCCACGCTTGTCACGCTGCATCCGCTGCCCACTCACGGCGGTTTCATGGACAGCCATGTCTTCAAGAAGGCCGCCAACCGGCTGCCGGCCCTCGCCGACCTGGCGGTGCTGCGCTTCAACACACGCGGCACCTCGTCGGAGCGCGGCACCTCTGAGGGCACGTTCGACGGGGGCCAGGGTGAGCGGTTCGACGTCGCCGCGGCCCTTGAGTACGCCGAGTTCCATGATCTGCCGCACGTGTGGGTGGTCGGCTGGTCGTTCGGCACCGAGCTGACGTTGAAGTGGGCGCACGATCCCCTGGTAGAGGGCGCGATCCTGCTTTCGCCTCCGCTTCACCGGGCCACGGACGACGACCTGGACGCCTGGGCGAGGTTCGGCCGGCCGCTGGTCGCCCTGGTGCCGGAGTTCGACGACTACCTGCGGCCCGAGGAGGCGCGTGAGCGGTTCGCCCGGGTCCCGCAGGCTGAGGTCGTCGGGGTCGACGGGGCCAAGCACCTGTGGGTGGGGGAGCCGTACGTGCGCGTCGCGCTGAACGAGATCGTCAGGCGGGTGAACCCGGGGGCCTGCCCGCTCCCGACGGAGGTCTGAGACCGCCTTGGCGGATACCTCCATGTGTGCAAGATCACTGAAGATTTTTTTGAGCAGAATGAGCAGAAGTCTGGACCAATCGAATCAACCGGGGTGAGAATCCGATCGTCAACCGAAGATCGGGGAGGCCGGGTGCTCTCGTCCCGCGCGTAACCCCTGCTCAGTGTGGGCGAGGAACGTATGCGGGTGATCCGTGGAGTGGCCGCAGCGGCGTTATCGGCGACGATCCTAGTGGTTCCTCAGGGGGCGTCCGCGCAGCAGCAGCCGCTGCCGGTGGCAGCCCCTTCGGACGTCACGCAGAACGTCCGGGCGGACGTCCCCGCGGAGACCGAGGGGGCCGCGCTCGTGATGGCCCGGCGCGCGGGCGAACCGGTCGAGGTCGGGTCGATGCGCAGTGAGACCCGCCAGGTGTTCGCCCAGCCCGACGGCAGGCTCACCATGGAGATGCACGTCCGGCCCGTACGCGTGCGCAAGGGCGACCGCTGGGTCCCCGTCGACACGACGCTCCGCGTGCGCCCTGACGGCGCGGTCGAGCCGGTCGCCACGGCGGCCGGCATGACGTTCTCCGGCGGAGGCAGCGGCCCGCTGGCCGACCTGTCACGCGGAGGCAAGTCGATGCGGCTGGGGTGGACGGGCCCGCTGCCCAAGCCGACGCTGCAGGGCGACACCGCCACCTACGCCGAGGTCATGCCGGGCGTGGACCTCCAGGTCACCGCGGACGTGGACGGGTTCTCCCATCTCCTGGTGGTCAAGTCGCGGGCCGCCGCGGCCGGGCTGACCGAGCTGACGTTCCCGCTGTCGGTCTCGGGCCTGTCGCTGAAGGCCGACAAAGCGGGCAACCTGGAGGCGGTCGACGACAACGACGGCACGATCTTCGTCGCGCCCACCCCGAAGATGTGGGACTCCGAGGGCATCACGAGCCCGCAGGCGCTCAAGGAGGGCCGCTCGCCCGAGGCGAGGGAGGCGACGATGGACGTGCGGCTGGCGGGCGGCCGGCTGCGGCTCAGGCCCGACAGGGACATGCTGACGGATCCGGGGACGCGCTTCCCCGTCTACCTCGACCCGTACTTCTCCGCCGCCCGCAACGCTTGGACGGCCGTCTGGAGCAACTGGCCCAACTCCAACTACCTCAACTCCAGCGACGTCGCCAGGGTGGGCCACGTCGAGTCGCAGAAGAACCGCTCGTTCTTCCAGATGAACACCGGCTCGGCCATCCACGGCAAGGAGATCCTCAAGGCCACGCTGCGCACGTACGAGACGTGGTCGTACTCGTGCAGCGCCCGCAAGGTCGAGGCGTGGGCGACCAACACCATCAGCAAGAGCACCACCTGGAATAAGCAGCCCAAGTGGGTCACCAAGCTGGACACGAAGAACGTCGCCAAGGGCTGGGGACCGAAGTGCCTGCCCGGCGGGGTCGAGTTCGACGTCACCCCGCAGGTGGTCGACGCCGCCGCCAAGAACTGGCCCAACGTCACCATCGGCCTGCGCGCGACCAGCGAGACCGACCAGTACGCCTGGAAGAAGTTCAGGAACAACCCGAGCCTGGTCATCGAGTACAGCTCTGCGCCCGACGCACCCGTGGCCGCGGACCTGTGGTCGGACCCGGGCGGCGCGTGCGTCTCCGGCGACGGCCGCCCGGTGATCGGCACCGACACGCCCAAGTTGTGGGCCAAGCTGACGGACGCCGACAACTCGGTCAGGGGCCGGTTCGAGTGGTACGACGACGGCGGGGTGAAGTCGGGCGAGTTCGTCACCCCGCTGGGCTCGTCGGGCGGCGCGTTCTCCGCGACCATCCCGAACAGCCTGTTCTCCGACGGGGCGCTGATCCGCTGGCGGGTGCGCGCCGAGGACGGCACGGCCACCAGCGCGTGGAGCCCCTGGTGCGAGGCCACCGTGGACGCCACGGCCCCCGGCAAGGAGCCGCAGGTCTCCTCGCCCGACTACACGGAGAACGGCTGGAGCGACGGCGTGGGCCTGCCAGGTACGTTCGCGTTCGCCCCGAACGGAGTCCCCGACGTCGCGGCCTACCTGTGGGGCCTCGACACGACCCCCAAGGCGGAGACGCGGCCCGCCGCTGACGGCACGGCCTCGATCGTGCTCACGCCGCGCCACAGCGGCCCCAACGTGCTGGCGGTGCGCAGCAAGGACCGCGCCGGCCACCTCGGCCCGATCCGCACCTACGTCTTCAACGTCAACACCGGCAGGTCGCCGAGCGGGCACTGGACGATGGACGACGGCCAGGGCGCCGTGGCCGCCGACGCCACCGGGGCCCACCCCGCGACGCTGCACGGGGCCACCTGGACGTCCGGCAGGACCGGTTCGGCGCTGGCGCTGGCCGGCACGTACGCCCAGACGTCCGGCCCTGTCGTCGACACCTCACGCAACTTCACCGTCAGCGCCTGGGTCCGCCTGACCGGCACGGCCGGCTCCGCGACGGCCGTCACCCAGGAGGGCGGCCGGACGGGGGCGTTCGCGCTGCAGTACGCCAAGGCCGACAACCGCTGGGCGCTGAGCCTGGCGGGCGCGGACGCGGACGGCGCGACGGCGACCCGGGCCCTGTCGCAGGCCGCGCCCCGGCTCGGCGAGTGGACCCACCTGACCGGCGTCCACGACACGGCGGCCGGCCAGGTCTCGCTCTACGTGAACGGCAGGCTGGAGTCCACGGTCGCCGTCTCACCACCATGGAACGCCACAGGCCCCCTGACGATCGGCCGCGGAAGGGTCGGCGGGGCGGCTTCGGACCACTGGCATGGGGACGTCGACGAGGTGCGGGTGTACGCCCGCGCCATGTTCGCCGACGAGGTCGCCGATCTGGTCAACAGCGCTGCCACGCTGGTCGGCCACTGGAGGCTGGACGAGCGGTCCGGCTCGTCGGCCGCCGATTCCTCGGGCCGGGCGACCGCCGCGTCGTTGTCCGGAGCCGCCTCGTGGACGGACGGGTGGCTGGACGGCGCGCTCGCGCTGGACGGCGTCGACGGCCACGCCCAGACGAGCGCCCCGGCCGTCAACACCAGGACGGGCTTCACCGTCGCCGCCTGGACCCAGCTCGACTACCTTCCCACCCGCGCCGCCGCGGCCGTGGCCCAGACCGGCAGCCGCGCCGCCGGTTTCCAGCTCGGCTTCGACCAGGGGCGGTGGGCCCTCGGCATGGCCGCCGCCGACACCGACGACGCCGCCCTCGTACGCACCCGCTCGGACGCCGTTCCCGTCCCCCTGGAGTGGACGCACGTGGCCGGCGTGTACGACTCCCTGGCCGGTGAGCTGCGCATCTACGTCAACGGCCGCCTGTCCACCACCACCGTGACCGACCACATCAGTGCCTGGAACGCCACCGGCCCGCTGCATCTGGGCCGGACCAGGACCGCGGGTGTCCTCACCGGCTACTGGCCGGGTGCCCTTGACGACGTCCGCACGTACGACGGTGTGCTCAGCGCCGAGCAGATCGCTCAATTGGCTGCCCAGTAAGTCCCCGACCGACCCAGTAAGCCCCCCTAGCAGCACCTCACTGGGAGAGATCATGGACCCGCAGAGCGAGTTAGACCTGCCCGAATCCCGCTGGAATCGTTTTCAACAACCCAGCGAACCGGGCAATCCAGACATCCCAGACTCCTCATGGAACAGGCTCGTCGAGCCGAAACCGGAGTCCCGCTGGCCGCGACGGCTGGCCACAGTTCTCTCGATCGTCCTCGTCGTGCCCATGGCGTACGCCATGCCCGCCCACGCCGAACCCCGGCAGGCCCCGTCCGTGCAGAAGGAGACGCCGGTCAAGGGGGAGAAGGTCCCGGTACGCCCGCCGATGGCCGACCCGGTGCAGAAACAGGCGTGGCAGGCGCCACCGGGCGTCTCCTGGCCCAAGCCGCAGACGGCCGAGCTCGGAGGCGCGGGCGCGAAGACCCAGGCGGCCGGCTTCCCGGTACGGCTGGCCGCGCGGAAGGGCGTGAGCGCGGCGGCCCCGGTGAAGGTCGAGATCCTCGACGCCGAGGCGACCGGCCGGCTGGGCCTGGCGCTGCGCGTCTCGCCCGGCGAGGGGGCCACGGCCAAGGCCGCCGAGGCCAGGACCCGCCTGGAGATCGACTACTCCGGCTTCCGCCACGCGTACGGCGGCGACTACGGCGCCCGGCTCCGGGTCGTCGAGCTGGCGGAGTGCGCCCTCGACGCCAAGGCCACCGGCTGCCCCCAGCCGCAGCCGGTCAAGAGCGAGAACGACACCAAGGCGGGCACGCTGACCGCCGAGGTGGCCACGGCCGGCCTGTACGCCGTGACCGCCGCCGCGTCGGGCCCGTCGGGCGACCACGCCGCCACCGGGCTGGCCCCCTCGGCCAACTGGAGCGTCGGCACCCAGTCGGGCGACTTCAGCTGGACGTACGACATGCGCACGCCTCCCGCGCTGGGCGGCGAGGAGCCGGACCTGTCGCTCGTCTACTCCTCGCAGAGCGTGGACGGCCGTACCGCCTCCACCAACAACCAGCCGTCCTGGGTCGGTGAGGGCTTCGAGCTGAACCCCGGCGGCTACATCGAGCGCCGCTTCAAGTCCTGCATGGTTGACGGGAAGAAGACCGGCGACCTGTGCTGGGACCAGGACAACGCCACCCTGTCGCTCGGCAACTCCTCCATGGAACTGGTCAAGGACGCCGCCACCAAGCAGTGGCGGCCCAAGCGTGACGACGGAACCAGGATCGAGCAGCTCACGGGTGCCACCAACGGCGACAACGACGGCGAGTACTGGCGCGTCACCACCGCCGACGGCACGCAGTACACGTTCGGGCTCAACCGCCTGCCCGGCTGGGTGAGCGGCAAGCCGGAGACGAAGTCTGCGCAGACGGTGCCGGTGTTCGGCAACGACAAGGGTGAGCCGTGCTACTCCGGCACCCCGGCCAACGCCTGGTGCCGGCAGGCGTACCGGTGGAACCTCGACCTCGCGGTGGACCCGCACGGCAACGCCACCAGCTACTGGTACGCCCAGGAGAGCAACTACTACGGCCGCCACATGAAGCCCGAGCAGGGCACCCAGTACGTGCGCGGCGCCTACCTGACCCGCATCGACTACGGCTACCTGAAGGGCGAGCTGTTCACCAGGGCGCCCGCCGCCCGCGTGGTCTTCGACGTGGCCGAGCGCTGCCTGCCCAGCGGCACGGTCACCTGCGCGGCCGACCAGCTGAAGAAGGACACCGCCAAGCACTGGCCGGACGTCCCGTTCGACCAGATCTGCAACTCGGGGCAGAAGTGCACCGACCGCCTGGCGCCGACGTTCTTCAGCCGCAAGCGGCTGGCCAAGGTCACCACGCAGATCCTCAACGGCTCCGGCCAGTACGCGGCGGTGGACTCCTGGACGCTGGCCCACCAGTTCCCCGCCACCGGCGACGGCATGAGCCCGGCGTTGTGGCTGGCCTCGATTCAGCAGACCGGCCACGTGGGCGGCACGATCACGCTGCCCAAGACCACGTTCATCGGCGTCCAACTGCCCAACCGGGTCGACTCGGACGAGGGCCGCGCCCCGCTGGTCAAGTGGCGGGTGCAGGCCGTCAACAACGAGTCCGGCGGTGAGCTGCGCGTCCACTACTCGGCCGCCGAGTGCGAGCCCGGCAAGCTGCCCGCCGCCGACAAGAACGACAAACGCTGCTATCCGCAGCGCTGGGCCCCGCCGGACGAGGCCCAGGTCACCGACTGGTTCCACAAGTACGTGGTGACGCAGACCGTCGAGGCGGACCGCGTCGCGGGCTCGCCGAGCGTGGTCACCGACTACGAGTACCTGGGCGGCGCCGGCTGGCGCTACGCCGACAACAACCTCGTCAAACCCGAGCACCGCACCTGGGCCGACTTCCGCGGGTTCGGCCGCGTCCGGGTCCGGCAGGGCGACGGCCAGGACACCGAGCGCACGCTCACGGAGTTCCGCTACTTCCGCGGCTTGCACGGTGACAGGCAGGCCGACGGCTCCAAGCGCAGCGCGCAGGTCGAGGACACCGAGGGCGGCAAGCTCGACGACCTCGACCAGCTGGCCGGGTTCGAGCGTGAGGAGATCCTTTACGACGGCGACGGCGGGCCCATCCTGACCTCGACCGTCGAGGAGCCGTGGTCGCTGAAGACCGCCGAGTCCACGCAGGGCGGCATCACCAAGACCGCGCACATCGTCGAGGCCAAGTCCATGGTGACCCGGACCGCCCTGGGCGGGGACAAGTGGCGGCGTACCGGTGAGGAGCGCGCGTACGACGCCAAGGGCCTGCTCACGCAGGTGGAGGAGAAGGGCGACCTGGCCGCCGCCGGCGACGACCAGTGCACCCGCTACACCTACGCCCGCAACGACTCGGCCTGGATGCTCGACTACACCAGCAGGATCCAGAAGGTCGCGGCGAGCTGCGACACCGCCGTGTCCACGCTCTCCGCCGCGGAGGTGATCTCGGACGAGCGGGTGCAGTACGACGGCAAGGCCTTCGGCGAGGCCCCGAGCAAGGGCGACGTGACCCAGGTGCAGCAGCTCGTGTCCGGGGACGGCAAGACGATCACCGACCGCGCGCACACCTACGACGCCTACGGCCGCGAGACCAGCGAGACCGACGCGGCCGGCACCCGATCCGTCACCACCTACGTCCCGGCCGCGGGCGCCCCCGCGACCGAGGTCCGGCAGACCAACCAGCTCGGCCACGTCGAGCGCACCCTCCTCGAACCGGCCTGGGGTGAGCCGGTCACCGAGATCGACGCCAACAACCGCCGCGTCGACATGGAGCACGACGCGCTCGGACGCCTGGTCAAGGTCTGGCAGCCCGACCGCAGCAAGGCCGCCGGGCAGTCGCCCAGCACGGAGTACTCGTACCTGATGCGCAACGACGGCCCCAGCGTCGTCACCACGAAGACGCTGCGCGCCGACGGCGGCTACACGTCCAGCCACGAGCTGTACGACGGCCTGCTGCGCGAGCGCCAGACCCAGGAGCCCGCGCCCCGAGACGACCAGACGGACGACCCCGCGCTGCGTGAGGGCCGCACGATCACCGACACCTTCCACAACTCGCTCGGCGAGCAGTACAAGTCGAACACCGGTTACTTCGCCACCGGGGAGCCCTCCACCGAGCTGCTGGCGGTGGCCGACGCCGACGTGCCGACACAGGTCGTGTCGTCGTTCGACGGCTCAGGCGACGTGACCACCCAGGTCCTCAAGGCGAAGGGCGTGGAGAAGTACCGGGTGAGCGCCGAGCAGGAGGGCGACAGGATCCACGTGACGCCGCCGCCGGGCGGCACGGCGACCACCCGCATCGGCGACGCCGAGGACCGCCTGATCGAGCTGCGCCAGTACAAGGGCGCGACCCCGACCGGCGAGTACGAGTCGACGAAGTACACCTACGACCACGCCGGCCGGCTGGCCACGGTGACCGACCCGGCCGGGAACGTGTGGCGCCACCACTACGACATGCGCGGACGGGAGATCAAGACCGAGGACCCCGACAAGGGCGTCACCACGATGACGTACAACGACGCCGACGAGGTCGTGTCGACCACCGACGCGCGCGGCAGGACGCTCTGGTACGTCTACGACGAGCTGGGCCGCAAGAAGGAGCTGCGCGACGGCTCGGCGACCGGCCCGCTGCTGGCCGAGTGGAAGTACGACGGCCTGGCCAAGGGCCACCTGCACGCCACCGTCCGCTACGTGGGCGGGCAGGCGTACAAGGCGGAGATCAACTCCATCGACACCGACTACCGCACGCTGCGCCAGACGGTCACCATCCCGGAGCGTGAGGGCAAGCTGGCCGGCTCCTACCAGCTCAACACCCGCTACACGCTCGACGACCAGGTGCAGTCGGTCAGCTTCCCGGCCGCCGGCGGCCTGGAGGAGGAGTCGGTCGTCTACGGCTACGACGAGCTCGGTCAGCCGGCCAGGGTCACCGGCCTGTCGACGTACGTGAACACGACCCGCTACTCGAAGCTGGGCGAGACCCTGCAGTACGAGCTGGGCTCGGGCAACAAGAAGACCTGGCTCACCTACACCCATGACGAGTCCACCCGCAGGCTGACGAGCATGCGGCTGGACAGGGAGGGCGCCGCCGACACCGATCTGGACCTGAACTACTCCTACGACGCCGTCGGCAACATCACCAAGATCGCCGAGCGGGCCGGCGGCCAGGACACGCAGTGCTTCACCTACGACCACCTGCGCCGCATGACCTCGGCGTGGACGGCCACCGACGACTGCGCCTCCGGCTCCCCGCGGTCCGGCGCGATCGGCGGTGTGGCCCCGTACGCGGTCAGCTACGCCTACGACGTCACGGGCAACCGGATCAAGGAGGCCAAGCACGCCTGGGGCGGCGCGCCCGAGACCGTGCGCACCTCCACCTACCCGAAGCCGGGCGAGCAGCGGCCGCACGCGCTGCTGAGCGCCGGGTCGGACCTGTTCGAGTACGACGCCACCGGCAACACGACCAGGCGCAAGGTCGGCGGCTCCGACCAGACCCTCGTCTGGGACGCCGAGGGCAACCTGGAGTCGGTGACGGAGGCGGGCAAGACGACGTCCTTCGTCTACGACGCGGACGGCGAGCGGTTGATCCGCAGGACGCCGGCGGACGCCACGCTCTACGTCGACGACATGGAGTTGCGCTTCGACTTCGCCAAGGACGCCGTCGAGCAGACCCGCTACTACACCATCAACGACCAGCCCATCGCGGTGCGCACGCCGGACGACCAGGTGTACTTCCTGGTCAACGACCATCAGGGCACCGCGCAGGCGGCGGTCAACGCCGGCAACGGCGACCTGGCCGTACGCAGGCAGACGCCGTTCGGCGAGGACCGGGGCTCGCCGCCGCCATGGTGGCCGGGCCAGCGCGCCTTCGTCGGCGGCACCAAGGATCCGACGACCGGGCTCATCCACCTCGGGGCCCGCGAGTACGACGCGCGCAACGGCCGTTTCCTGTCGGTGGACCCGGTCATCGACGACCTCGACCCGCAGCAGCTCAACGCCTACGCCTACGCCAACAACAGCCCCGTGACGATGAGCGACCCCGACGGCCAGCTGTTCTGGTTCGCGGCCGGCATCGCGGCCCGTCTCGCGATCCGGTGGGCGGCCAGGCGGGCGGCCCAGGCGGCCGCCAGGCGGGCGGCGCTGGCCGCGGCCAGGCGTGAGGCGGCCAGGCGGGCGGCGATCGCGGCGGCCCGGCGCCGTGCCGCGGCGCTGGCGAGGAAGAAGGCCGCGGCGGCGGCCAGGAGGAAGGCGGCTGCCGCGGCGCGCAAGCGGGCGCTGGCGGCGGCGCGCAAACGAGCGGCGGCCAAGGCCAGGAAGGCGAGGGAGGCGGCGGCGCGGCGCCGTGCCGCGGCGGCGGCACGGAGGAAGGCGAGGAAGGAGGCCCGCGAGGCGGCGGCGAGAAGGCGTGCCGCGGCGGCGGCCAGGGCACGGAACAGGCGCGCCGGCCGGGTCCCGCGCGGCATCCAGCGGGCGCGCTCGCGCCCGGCGAGCCGGCCGACGAGCCACCGGTCGACGCAGCGGCAGTCGCCGCCGAAGGTGAACAGGAAGCCGGCCCAGCCACGGCCGAGCCACATCTGGCGCAACGACGGTACGCAGCAGCCGACCCAGTCCTACACGGTCTACGGCAACGGCCGGATGTACCCCCAGGGCCGGCCTCCGTCGAACGTGGGCCGTCCCAGCGGCAGCGGACAGGGTGAGAAGCAGATCTTCAAGCCGGAGAAGATCGAACCGGAGAACACACGGCCCGGCACGATCGCCGAGACGGGCGGTCGGGTCACCCGCTGGATCGACCAGGGCGGCCTGGGAGACGCCCTGGACATCTTCCTCGGCGGCTTCTGATCCCTGACCCGGTGCGAGGGCCGGCCCGTGGCTGAGGGCGGCTCTCGCACCGGCCGTACCGCGTCCGTAGAATGACGTTCGGTTCCCGGGTGGAGGAGGCGGCGTGAGCGCGTTCGATCTCAGCGGCAGGCAGGCCTTGGTCACCGGGGCGTCCAGGGGGATAGGGCGGGCCATCGCGCTCGCCTACGCCGAGGCCGGGGCCGACGTGGCGCTCGTGTCCCGGTCGGCCGACGTTCTGGCCGAGATCGGCGAGCAGATCGAGGCGCTCGGCAGGCGCGCGCTCGTCGTCCCCGCCGACCTCACCGACCGCGACGCCGCCGCGGCGGCCGTGGCGGCGGCGATCGACGGCCTCGGCCATCTCGACGTCATCGTCAACAACGCCGGCGGCTCCAACTTCATGGTCGAGTTCAAGGACCTGCGGCTGCGGGGCTGGGACAAGATCATGCGGCTCAACCTCGACACCGCCATGGCCGTCTGCCACGCCGCCGCGCCGCACCTGCTGGAACGGGGTGGCGGCGCGGTCGTCAACGTGGCGTCGATGGCTGCGCTCGGGGCGCCCTTCCTGGCCCCGTACGCAGCGGCCAAGGCCGGGCTGGTGGCGTTGACGAAGACGCTGGCCGTGGAGTGGGCGGCGGCCGGGGTGCGGGTCAACGCCCTGTGCCCGGGGTGGACGGCGACCGACCTCAACCGCAACCTCTGGGAGGACGACGCCGCCAACGCGGCCACGGTGTCGGGCGTGCCCATGCGGCGGTGGGGGACGGCGGAGGAGATGGCGCAGCCGGCTCTGTTCCTGGCGAGCGCGGCGGCGGCGTACATGACGGGGCAGGTGTTGTTCGTCGACGGGGGAGCCACCGCTGTCGACGGGTAGGGTGCGACGGAAATATGGCCTTTGGGTGACTCTGGGGTTGTTGAGGGGGAAGCGGTCGGGGTTAACGGGGATATCGTCCTATGACATTGAGTGATTGTCGCCGTGAACCGGGTTACCGTGGGGCCCGTGCAGCTCTATAAGAGATCGGCCGGGACGGGGATCCCGGTGGTCCTGCTCCACGCGTTCCCCCTGTCGTCGGCCATGTGGCTGGCGCAGCGGGAAGGGCTGGCCAAGGTCTGCCGGGTCATCACACCTGATCTGCGGGGCTTCGGCGGTTCGCGGCTGGGCGACGACGAGCCGTCACTCGACCTGATGGCAGACGACGTCGCCGGGCTGCTCGACGATGAGGGCATCGACAGGGCGGTGGTCGGCGGGCTGTCCATGGGCGGCTACGTGACCATGGCCTTCTGCCGCCGGCATCCCGACCGAGTGCTCGGCGCGATACTCGCCGACACCAAGGCGGGCGAGGATCCGCCGGCGGCCAGGGACAACAGGGAGCGCATCGCCAGGGCCGTGCTGGAGGAAGGCAGCGAGGTGCTGGTCAGCGAGGTGCTTCCGGCGCTCATCGGGCCGACCACCAAGGAGCGGCGGGCCATGGTGTTCGGGCGGGTCAAGGGGCTGCTTCAGTCGGCTCCGCCGGGCGCCGTCGCCTGGGCCCAACGGGCGATGGCCGCGCGGCCGGCCTCGTTCGAGACGCTGCGGGCGCTGAAGGTGCCGCTGCTCGTCGTGGTGGGAGAGGAGGACGAACTGTCACCACCCGCCGACGCCGAGGAGATGGCCCGCACCGTACCGGAAGGACGGCTGGAGATCATTCCGAAGGCCGGTCACCTGAGCGCGGTAGAGCAGCCGGAGGCCTTCAACACCGCGGTGATGGAGTTTCTCAGGGCGGAACTCGGCGGGCGTGGCTGAGGTTCGGAGGATCGCCCCAGGGATCCGGCTCGGCGGGCCTGAGCGCGCGGCTCAGGCCCTGGCCTGGCGGGGCAGCACCACCTCACGGATGATCAGTGAGATCGCCGCCGCGACCGGGATGGCCAGCAGCGCGCCGACGATGCCGAGCAGCGCGCCCCCGAACAACGCGGCGATCACCGTCACGGCCGGCGTCACGTCCACCGAGCGCTTCATCACCCTCGGGTAGATGAAGTAGTTCTCGACCTGCTGGTAGAGCACGAAGAAGACCGCGCACGCGATTCCCGCGGGCACCGACTGCAGCAGCGCGACCCCGCTCACGAACACCGCGCCGATCGTGGCGCCCACCAGCGGCACCAGGTCCAGCATGGCCACCACCAGAGCGAGCGCCAGCGCGTAGTGCACGCCCGCGATCGACAGGAAGATCCAGGCCACCACGCCCGCGATGACCGAGATCAGCACATTGCCCGCCACGTAACCGCCGATGCCGGTGAGGATCTCCTCGCTGATCGCACGCGTACGCTGCCGGCGCGAGGCCGGCACCAGCTTGAGCAGGTAGTCCTTGATCGTGTGCAGCGAACCGAGGAAATAGAGCATGAGCACCAGCAGCGTCACCGTGGTGAACACGCCGTTCAGCACCACCAGGCCGGCACCCATGATCCCTGTGGCCAGCGACGGCCCGAGCGTGCTCGTCACGAACGTCCGCAACTGCGGGAGGAGCTGGTAGTCGGCGTCGAGCTGGCGCAGCGTCGGATGGCTGCTCAGCTCGGTGATGTAGCCGGGCACCGCCTCGATGAACTCCGACAACTGCTTGCTCACGGGCGGCACCACGGCCAGCCCGAACAGCACGAACGCCACGATGACCCCGGTGAAGACGATCGAGATCGAGGCGCGCCTGGCCAGGCCACGGCGCTGCAGGGCCTCCACGGCCGGGTTGAGCCCGACGGCCAGGAACATCGCCACCACGACCAGGATGATCGTACTCATCGAGTTGACCACCATCTGGGCGATCGCGATGGCCGTCAGCACCCCCAGCCCGCCGACCAGCCCGAACAGGAACGGGCCCCGGGCCAGCGGCTTGCCCGGCAACCCGTACGGCTGCGCCCCCGCC
>NZ_JAAAHR010000109.1:0-32528 GCF_009908215.1 Nonomuraea sp. K271
CGCCCGACCCCCGCTTCCCCCGTCCCGCGACTCACCACACCGCGGTCGCCGGCTTCCCGGCCGGCGGTTTCGTGGTAGTCCGGACGGTGACCGGCGGTCATCTCGTCGAGGGCCGGATCGGTGCGGCTCGGCTCGTGGTCGCGTACCGGATCGACGCCCGTCCTCGTCGGAGAGGAGCGCGGGGCGGTGAGGGCGCGGACGGTGGCGCGGGCGGCGGCGAGGCCGATCCAGAAGGCCGAGCCCTCGTCCCCGAGCAGCCAGCCGTACCCGTCGGCGGTGCCGGCGGGAGCGTGGTCGGCGATTCTGGCCGCGATCGCCCCCGTGCCCGAGATGAGCACGGTGCCCGATGGCGAGGGTGTGCCGGCGGCGAAGGCGGTCACGATGTCGCCCGTCACCCGTACCCCGCGCACGTCGCCCCCGGACAGGAGGGCGCCGAAGACGCGCTCGGTGAGCGTCGCGCACAGCGAGGGGTTGCCTGCCAGGCCCACCACCGCACCTGTGAGCCGCTCGGAGCCGGAGTCCGGCAGGGCCGCGCGTACGGCGGTGGTCAGATTGGCGGCGGCGGTGTCGAGGCCGAGAGTGCCGGGGTTGGCGCCGCCCGCGTGCCCGCGCCGCACCAGCGTGCCGTCCAGCGTGAACAGCGCGGCCCGCGACGTGGTGCCGCCGGCGTCGACGCCCAGAACCAGCTGCATGTCAAAAATTATTGCCGAAATGGCTTGACTGCACCAGACTTTGAGCATAATTATCACCGCGTGGAACTACTGAGCCGCATCAGGGCCGAGCAGCACGACATGCCCGAGGCGCTGCGCAAGGTGGCCGATGCGATTCTCGCCGCCCCGGCCGAGGCGGCCCGGTTGACCATCGTCGACCTGGCCGAGCGGAGCGCCACGTCCACCGCCACGATCACCCGATTCTGCCGCGCCCTGGGCTTCTCCGGCTACGCCGAGCTCCGGGTGGCCGTCGCCACCGAGACCGGCCGGGTGGCGCAACAGACGTGGCAGACCGACATCGGCCGCGAGATCCTTCCCGACGACAGCCTCGACCGGGTGCTGAGCGTCGTGTCGGGCAACGACATCCGCCTGATCCAGGAGACCGGCGACCAGCTCGATCTGGCCGTGGTGGACAAGGTCGCGCGGGCCGTGGCCAGGGCCGGGCGGGTACTGCTGTTCGGGGTGTCGAGCAGCGCGGCGGTCGCCAGCGAGATGGAATACCGGCTGCAACGCATGCGGGTGCCGACCTGGAGCAGGTCCGACGCCCACAGCGCGCTGACGGACGCGGCGCTGCTCGGCCAGGGCGACGTCGCGATCGGCATCTCCCACAGCGGCCGGACACGCGAGGTCATCGAGGTGCTCGCCGAGGCGGGCAGCCACGGCGCGATCACCGTGGCCGTCACCTCGCAGCCGAGATCGCCGCTGGCCGAGGGGGCCGAGCTGGTGCTGACGACGGCGAGCCGCGCGACGAGCTTCAGGTCCGAGGGGTTCGCCGCGATCCACTCGCAACTGCTCGTGCTCGACGTCGTGTACGTGTCGGTCGCCCAGCGCACGTACGAGCGTACGAAGCAGGCGTTCGACGTCACCGTGCGGGCCGTGGCCGGACACCGGCTACCGGAACAGGGCCTGCCAGGCTTATCAGAAGGGGACATATGACGGTCAACCAGCGAGTCGCCCCGCGGACCTTCGCCGAGCACATCGCGCAGCTCGTCCGGGTGATCCCGGAGGATCCGGAGATCACGCGGGCGGCCGGCCTGTTCACCAGGGCGCTGACCGCGGGCGGCGTGATCCAGGCGTTCGGGTCGGGCCACTCGGAAGCGGTCGCCATGGAGATCGCCGGCCGCGCGGGCGGCCTCGTGCCGACCAACCGGCTCGCACTGCGCGACATCGTCCTGTACGGCGACGCCCCCAGGGCCGAGCTCGACCGCTACGACCTGGAGCGCGACCCCGCCGTCGCCCGTACGATCCTCGACCTGGCCCCCGTCCAGCAGCACGACCTGTTCGTCATCATCTCCAACTCGGGCGTCAACGGCGTGGTCGTCGAGCTCGCCACGCTCGTCAAGGAACGCGGTCACGACCTGATCGCGATCACCTCGCGCGCCCACAGCGAAGCCGTCGTGTCCCGCCACCCCTCGGGCCGCCGGCTCGCCGACCTGGCCGACGTCGTCCTCGACAACCACGCCCCCTACGGCGACGCCGTCCTGCCCCTGCCCGACGGAGGCTCCATTGGAGCGGTCTCCACCATCACCTCGGCTCTGCTGGCCCAGCTCGTCGTGACCCAGACCGTCAGCAACCTGCTCGATGCCGGTGAAGTCCCGCCGGTCTACCTCTCGGCCAACGTCCCCGAGGGCGACGCGCACAACCTCCGCCTGGAGGCGCTGTACGCGGGCCGCATCCGCCGCGGCGCCTGACCCCCGCTCCACCGACCCCCGCTCCACCGACCACTGCACGACCGACCCCCACGTCCCCGACCACCGCACGCACCACCGGCACGAACCACAAGCACCACCGGCACCACCGCACCTGACCAGCACGACCTTCGGGGGACCGCACAACCAAGGAGAACCCACTCATGTCCCGGAATTTCGGTAAAGTTCTGCTCTCCTTATCCATCCCCGCCCTCATCGTCGCCGTCTTCCTGGTCGCACCCGCCAACGCCGACCAGGCCGTCCGGCTCCAGTACCGCACCAGCGCCCCCGGCGCCACCACGGCCCAGGCCGAGCCCTGGCTCCAGCTCTTCAACGACGGCACCACCACGATCCCGCTCAACCAGGTCAAGGTCCGCTACTACCTCACCGGCACCGAGACCTACCGCTTCGCCTGCTCATGGGCGGTCGTCGGATGTTCGACGGTGACCGGACAGTTCGTCCGCCAGCAGGGCGACGGCCAATACCTGGAGGTGGGTTTCACCTCAGGCAGCCTGGCCCCCGGCCGGACCACCGGCGACATGCAGTTGCGCTTCCACCGCGCCGACTGGCAGACGTTCACGCAAGGCGACGACTACTCGTACGGCCCCCAGACGAGCTACGCGAACTGGGACAAGGTCACCGTCTACGTCAACGGCACGCTCTCCTGGGGCCAGCCCAACGGCAGCGACCCCGACCCCACCGTCACGCCCACCGTGCCCCCGGGGCCCGGCGGCGAGTTGTTCGACGACTTCACCTACACCGGCTCGAACGACCCCCGGCTGGCCCAGCGCGGCTGGACGGTCCGCTCCAGCTCGGGTGGACCCGGCGTGCCCGGCGCCACCTGGTCGCCCGGCGCGGTCTCGTTCCCCGGCGGCCTTCTGACGCTGGACTCCTCGACGAACGGAACCCCCTCGGGCACCGTGCAGACCGAGCTGTCCACCACCAACCGCAAGTTCCACGAGGGCACGTACGCCGCCCGCGTGCGCTTCAGCGACGCCCCGACCAGCGGTCCCGACGGCGAGCACGTGGTGCAGACGTTCTTCACCATCACCCCGCTGCGCTTCGACCTCGACCCCGACTACGGCGAGCTGGACTTCGAGTATCTGCCGAACGGCGGCTGGGGCGAACCGTCCAACATCCTCTACGCCACGAGCTGGGAGACCTACCGGAACGAGCCGTGGCAGGCGGTGAACACCCACACCGAGGAGCGTGTCAGCTTCGCCGGCTGGCACGACCTCGTCATCCAGGTCTCCGGCGGCCGGATGAGGTATTACGTGGACGGCCGCCTCTTCGCCGACCACGGTGACATCTACTACCCCGAGACCCCGATGTGGATCATGTTCAACCAGTGGTTCATCGATCTTCAGGGGGCGACGGGCACCCGTACGTACCGCCAGCAGGTCGACTACGTCTACCACAGCAAGAACGAGGTCCTCTCGCCGGCGGAGGTGCAGAGCCGGGTCGGCTCGCTGCGCTCGTCCGGGGCCGCGTTCAAGGACACCGTCCCCAACGTGTGATCGTGTCCCGCGCCCGCACGGCGGGCGCGGGACCCCACCCCCCAGCACCAGAAGGAACACCATGAAGTACCGCATCCTTGCCCTGGCGGCCGTGCTCGCGCTCAGCGCGTGCGGCACCGGCGCAGAGCCGGAGACCGGGGCGGCGGCGAGCGGCGCCCCTGCGAAGCTGACCGTCTGGATCATGGACGGCAGCGTCACGCAGGAGCTGCTGAAGAAGTTCGAGACCGAGCACGAGGCGGCGCACAAGGGTGTCGACCTCGACATCCAGATCCAGGCCTGGGACGGCATCGGCGAGCGCGTCACGGCGGCCCTGGCCAGCACCGACGCGCCCGACGTGATCGAGGTGGGCAACACGCAGGTCGCCCAGTACTCCGCCAGCGGCGGCGTCACGGACCTCACCGCCAAGGTCGCCGACCTGAAGGGTGAGGACTGGCTGCCCGGGCTGGCCCAGCCCGGCAAGATCGACGGCAAGCAGTACGGCATCCCCTGGTACGCCGCCAACCGCGTGGTCGTCTACAACAAGGACCTGTTCGCCGAGGCCGGCATCAAGGAGCCCCCGAAAACCCGCGACGAGTGGCTAGAAATCACGACAAAGCTTAATAAAGGTGGCAACCAGGGCATCTATCTGACCGGCCAGACCTGGTACGCCCTCGCCGGCTTCATCTGGGACGAGGGCGGCGACCTGGCCGTCCAGGAGGGCGGCCGGTGGAAGGGCGCCCTCGACACCCCGCAGGCCCTGGCCGGCATGGACTTCTACCGGCGGCTCCAGGCCCTCGGCAAGGGCCCCAAGGACGCCGACGAGGCCAACCCGCCGCAGCACGAGGTGTTCGCGCAGGGCACGGTCGCGCAGATCATCGCCGTGCCCGGCGTCGCCGCCCGCGTGCTGGAGGTGGACGGCAAGCTCAAGGACAAGATCGGCTTCTTCCCCATCCCGGGCAAGACCGCCGACAAACCCGGCACGGTCTTCACGGGCGGCTCCGACCTGATCATCCCCGTGGCCTCACGGCACCAGGACGAGGCGTACGAGCTGGTCAAAGCCCTGGCCGGGGAGGAGTTCCAGAAAGAGCTGGCCACGACGATGAGCTTCGTGCCCAACCGCACCTCGCTGGCCGGCGTGCTCTCCGGCGACGAGGGCACCGCCGCGATGGCCGTCGGCGCGGCGGGCGGCCGGGCCACCCCGAACACCCCCAACTGGGCCGCCGTCGAGGCCACCTCCGTGATCAAGCAGTACATGACCGCCGTGCTCACCGGCGCCGACCCGGCGGCGGAGGCGAAGAAGGTCTCCGAGTCGATCACCACGACGCTGAACAGCGGATCCTGATGCGGGCTGGACACCGCTCGTTCTGGCCCTTCCTGCTCATCGCCCCCACGGTGGCGGGCGGGGCCTTCCTCCTGGTCTATCCCATGCTCAAAGCGGCGGTGATCTCGTTCCAGCACTTCCGCATGGGCGAGCTGATCAGGGGCGGCGCCACCTTCATCGGGCTGGAGAACTACGCCGAGCTGCTGGGCGGCGAGGAGTTCTGGCAGGTGGTGTGGCGCACCGTCGTGTGGACCGTGGTCAACGTGGTGCTCATCGTGGTCCTGTCCACCGGCGTCGCCCTCATGCTCGCACGCCTGCGCCGCGGCCTGCGCCTGGCCGTGATGAGCGCCCTGGCCCTGGCCTGGGCCACCCCCGTCATCGCGGCGACCACGATCTTCCAGTGGTTGTTCCAGTCGGAGCTGGGCGTGGTCAACTGGCTGCTGGTCACCCTGGGCTTCGACTCGTTCCAGGGCTACACCTGGTTCGCCGACGGCACGGCCACGTTCGCCGTGCTCGTGATCCTCGTCGTGTGGCAGTCGGTCCCGTTCGCCGCGCTCACCCTGTACGCCGGCCTCACCACGATCCCCGCCGAGCTGTACGAGTCGGCGCGGATCGACGGCGGCAGCGGCGGGCAGGTGTTCTGGAAGATCACCGTGCCGATGCTCAGGCAGTTGTTCGCGCTGATCATCTCCCTTGAGGTGATCTGGGTGGCCAAGTGTTTCCCGCAGATCTGGGTGCTCAGCCAGGGCGGCCCCGACGACGCCACCACCACACTGCCGGTCTACGCGTTCAAGGTCGCCCGCGTGCTGCACCGCTACGACCTGGGCTCGGCGGTCGCCATGCTCACCGTCGTGATCCTCGCCGTCGCCCTGGTCAGCAACCTGCGAAGGATGGTCCGCTCATGAAACGGCTCGCGCTCAACGCGACGGCGGTGGCCGTGCTCGTGACGACGGTCTTCCCCGTCTACTGGATGTTCCTCACCGCTTTCAAGCCGACGCGGGACATCCAGGCGGCCACGCCGACGTTCTGGCCCGCCGATCCGACGCTCGACCACTTCGTCACCGCGGTGAACGCGCCGGGGTTCTGGACCTACTGGCGCAACAGCCTGCTGGTGACGGTCGCGGCGGTGCTGATCGCGCTGGTGGTCGCGCTGCTGGCGGCGTTCGCGATGACGCGGATGCGCTGGCGGGGGAGGAGCGCGTTCGTGGTGGCGGTCTTCGCGGCCCAGATGGCGCCGTGGGAGGCGCTGCTGGTGCCGGTGTTCATCATCGCCAGGGACACCGACCTGCTCGACTCGCTGGCCATGCTGACCGGTGTCTACTTCATGGTCACGTTGCCGTTCACGATCGTGACGCTGCGCGGGTTCCTCGCCGCGATCCCGCCCGAGCTGGAGGAGGCGGCTCAGGTGGACGGATGCAGCCGGCTGGTGGCCTTCCGGCGGGTGGTCTTCCCGCTGCTGGCGCCGGGGCTGATGGCGACCTCGCTGTTCGGGTTCATCACGGCGTGGAACGAGTTCGCGTTCGTGAACGTGCTGATCATCAAGGACCAGGACAAACGTACGCTGCCGGTGTGGCTCTCGTCGTTCCGGGACGTGTTCGGCACCGACTGGGGCGCGACCATGGCCGCCGCCAGCCTGTTCGCGCTGCCCGCGCTGCTGCTCTTCCTCTTCCTGCAGCGCCGCGTCGGCACCGGCATGACGGCGGGCGCGGTCAAAGGCTGACGGGCCATTGCGCCGGATCGCACACGTAGGTTTCCCGGTGCGGCGTGGCGGCACGCAACCCGATGCGAGTCACGTTCTCCTGTCCGGGTCAGCGCGAATCGCTAGGCTTCACGAGGCTCAAGCGAAAGAGGGAGGCGCTGTGGCAGACGGGACGCAAGAGGTTGAGGTCAAATACCGCGTCGGCGATACGGGAAGGCTGGAGGCCGCGTTGGCGCGGCGGGGAGCGTTCCTGTCGCCTCCGTCCCGGCAAGACGACCAAGCCTACGCAGAGGCAGGCTGGACGTATGAGCAGAGCAAGGTCGGCAGGGCTTTCAGCCGGCTCCGTACCCAGGACGGTCGCCACCTGTTCACCGTGAAGCGACCGATCGACAACGAGATGGCGTGCCTGGAGCACGAAACCGAGGTCGCCGACCGCGAGGCCATGCACCAGGCGATCGTGGCCATGGGCTTCTACCCGACTATCCGCATTGTGAAGGTACGCCGCTGGTGCTCGATCGGTGAGCTGACGATCTGCGTGGACGAGGTCGAGCACGCCGGCACCTTTATGGAAATCGAGCGGACGGTCCGCCAAGACGAGTCAGGGGCCGTTGTGCAGGCCGAGCTCGATGCGTTCGCTCGTGGCCTTGGTGTGGAGCTGGATCGCACCAGCGATACCTACGACTCGCTGGTGCGATCTGCTCTGGCCTCGGTCTAGAACAAGCCGAGGGCTTCAGGCCCAGTCGGGCCGGAACATTCGAGCCGCTCAGCTTCCACGTTCAGGTAGAGCTCGACAGCGGCATGATCGGTCAGCCTCTGCTCGCGTGTCTCGTGCAGGTAGGCGCAATCTCGGAGCCGCCCACCCAGTTCGGGGCCGACGTGGAAGTAGTCGTAGCGGTAGCCGTCGCCGGTCCGGCCGATCCAGCTGTACGGCTGGCTTCCGGGCGCGCAGCGCGCGTGCGCGTCGATGAAGCCCTCCGCTGACAGGGTGTCGAGCAGGGCGAACTCGAACGGCAGAAATCCCGGATGGAGGGGCCGGTGGTCGGAGGTGATGACGTTGTAGTCGCCGCCGATCACCATGCGGTCGCGCTCTTCAGGCTGGAGCTGCTCGATGGTCTTGAGCAGCGACGTGATGAACTCCTCCTTGCGGGCGGTCTTGTCCGCGGATCGGTCGCGGCTGGGGACATACACGCTGACCCACCAGGTGCGCGGGGACGTGTCGAGAGCGGCGGCGGCAACCCGGGCGGGAATGCTTACCTGCTCGAACGCGTCGGGCTCGTGTGCGGTGAGCGATACCCGGCTAACCAGCGCCGCGCCGCGGTCGCCGTCGTCTGGGGTGTTGACGGTGATGTAGCCGGCACGCCGGAACTGCTCCAGCAGGTAGGCGGTGCCCGGGCCGGCGCTGGTTTCGGTGAGCAGGATGACATCGTCGTCCCGCTCGGCCAGCCAGCGCAGCAGCAGCTCGGCCCTATCCAGTCCAGCGGCGCCGATGTTGACGGTCACAGCCCTGAGCATGCGCCCTCCTACACGTCGTGGGTTCCGTACGCGCCTTGCACCTGGCGGAGCAGCTCGGCCGCCACCTGGTCCGGGTCGAACCCACGGCAGTCGATGCTGACCTGCGGCCAGCCGCGAGCCGCCAGGAAGTCGAACGCCTCCTCGTACAGCGCCAGCTCCCGCGCGGGGGAGCCCTCACGCTCCAGCCGAGACAGGGCCGTCCGCTGCCGCAGCCGCCGCCCGAGTTCCTCGGCGGTGTGCCGCAGGTAGCAGGATAGGGACGGGACCGGCACGTGGGCGTTGTATTGCCACACCTCGTCTATCTCGAGCCCGTCGAGACGCTGGAGTACCAGCGACGACTGAACGTAGCGGTCGCTGATGACGATCAGCCCGGCCTTCAGAGCCGGGGCGATCTCGGTGTCGATGTGAAGGCAGCGGTCCGCGGCCACCGCCAGAGCGAGCGCCCGCCCGGTCAACCCGGACTCGCCGGTGCGGACGAGCCGCCCCAGCGCAGTGCCGGACGGCTCACTCGTCACCAGGACGCGGGCGCCAGTTGCGCGCAACTGGTCGGCGAGCCGCCGGGTGGTCGTGGTCTTGCCGACGCCGTGGGGACCCTCGACCACAACGAACAGGCCGTCCCTCGCCGTCGGCCTGGTCATCGGCGTGGGCTGATCTGGAGCAGCGGCCGGCCGTCGTGTTCGACGACGGGACATTGCTCGGCATCGACGTCGCCGACCTGAGCGCCCCGGGAGATGACGGCGGCTGGGCAGCCCTTGCCGCAGGTGGCGTTCATCGAGCAGCCGCCGCACGTTGGGTTGGTGCCCATGCGGAGCTTGCCCGCCAGGTCGTAGCCGGCCAGGGCGTCGGCGACCTCCTGATGGAGGATGTTGCCGACAAGGAAGTCGGTGTCGGGGTGCTGGGATCGCGGGGTGCGGGCGGCGAACACAAGGTACGGGCAGACCGCCACCAGTCCGTCGGCGAACACGTAGATGAGTTTCCCGGCGTCGCATCCGGCGAGGGGTTTGTCGTCGTTCGGGAAGCGGATGTGGACGATGTCCACGCCGCGCTCTCGGAAGGCGCTGGTGATGTCGGCGATGGCGCGCATCTTCTCCTCGTCGGCGGTCATCCTTCCCGCGCTCATGACGCCTCGGCCGAACAGCGACAGCGGGTTCATCAGCACGTACTGGGCGCCGACCTCGACGGCGAACTCGCACAGGTCGCGGAACTCCTCGACGTTGGTGAGCGTGTTCGGGGTGGACAGCATTCCTTGCAAGAGCCCGGCTTCGGCGAAGGCCCGCGTGGTGGCCACAGTGGTGTCGAAGGACGCGGTGTTGCCGCGGAACTTGCCGTGGGAGGCGCGGCGGAAGCCGTCGAAGCTCACGTTGATGTGGATGGTGCCAAGCTGTGCGAGTTCGCGGATCTGCTCGTTGGTGGTTTGGGTGGCGTTGGTGCAGATGCCGAGCGGCATGCCCATCTCGGTGGCGGCGTGGCAGATGTTCATGAGATCGGGGTGGACGAACGGCTCGCCGCCGGTCAGGGTCAGGCGTTCGACGTGGGCGCGCTGGAGCCGCGGCAGAACCTTGCCGATGATGTCGTCGGCGGGCATGTGGTCGCCCCAGTTGCCGGAGGAGACGAAGCAGTGCGCGCAGTGGAGGTTGCAGCGCTCGGTGATCTGGATCAGTGCCTTACGGTGGCCGTCCTCGACCGATGTGCGGAAGTAGCAGGAGCTGGCGTGGGTGTCGATGATGAGACGTTTCACGTGAGATCTCCTTTTTGGTGAGTGGCGTGCGCGAGGTGGGTGGCTGTTTCCTGCTCCTTTCGACATCTGTGTCGTGAGGTGAGGTGGCGCCAGATCGCGGCGGTGCGGGCGTACACGCCTCGCCCGGTCTCCTCCTGTTGCTCGCCGTCGCCGGTCCAGCGCAGGACGAAGTACTGGCCGCTCTCGGAGACCAGCTCGTACTCGCAGCAGCAGGACGTGGCGTAGACCCGCAGCCGCGGGCCGCGGGGCACGTACGGCTCCCAGTGGGGCATGAGGCGATCCTTCGTGTGCGCGGCGGCGCGGCGGCTGGGTGTGGTCTCGGGGGCGCCGCCGCGCCTGCTCATGGGGTGGAACCTCGGCCCGCCGCGCCGCGCTGATCACGACGGGCCGAGGGGCCTACAGGAACAGGGCAGGGCCGATGTTGCGCAGCAACTCCGCCTGGCGTTCCAGCGCGATCCCGAGGGACACGCCGTTCTTGCGGCGCACGTACTGGACGATCCCGAACTCGGCCACGCGTTGCGTCCGCGGCTGCCGCAGCTCGGCGACCCACCACTGCTCGTCCGCGCTGATGGCCCAGCCGGGGTAGGTGCTCTCCAGCACCTCCAGCAGCCGCACTTCCTCGTGGTACGCCTCCCGGTGCGCCTGGTGGCGCTTGGCATCGGCCGTCTCCACCATCACGGCACCCGCGTCCTGCCGCGGGCGGTGTGCAGCAGGGACGACTGCCAGGCCAGCGTGGCCGCCAACGCCATCGCATCGGTCTGCCGGACAGTGGCCCACACGCCGGCTGCCATCATCTCCACGGTGAACGGCGCGCGCAGGGTGGCCGTCCACCACACGCGGCCGGCGTCGTCGCGGTGCCGCTCGATGTCCCAGGCCGGGTAGGTGTTGCGCAGCGTGGACAGCTGCCGGCCCGCGACGTCGAGCAGCAGGGCCGCCCGCGCCGCGACCCAGCGCAGGTCTCCTTCGGTGGTCTGGAGGAGCTCTTGCAACTCGGCGCTGGCTATCGGCCGACCTGTATGACGTGCGTGATCCGGTCGGCCGGTTGGGGGTTGAGCTCCGGTGTCTGTGGTCTGCGTCACATTGTGAAGCTACGACCAGCGCAAACAACGCGCCAGGGATGTCATGTCCTACATGTGGGACTGTTTTCCCGGCGGATCAGGACACCATGTCCTAGTCAGATGCCTAGGGAGTTCGCCAGCGACCGGATCGTCGTCGACGGCCGCCTCTCTTCCTCTCGCAGCACCTCGACCAGGTCCCGGGCAACAGCCTGGTGCCGGAACCACACCTCTGACTCCGCGCGGGCCTCCAGCAGTCGCTCCGCGGCTGTCTTGTGGTGCCGCGAGTCCACGTGCACCTGCGCGATGTCAATCAGGTGACGGCCGTGCGCGATGCCCTCCAGGTCGCCGGCGTGGATGCGGCGCGCGGCCCGCAACGCCTTGTCTGGCAAGCGCAGCACGGTGTAGGCGTGCGTCTCCTGCTCGGCCACCATGGCAGACCCGAACCAGCTGTTGTGGACTGCCACCCGGCCACGCAGCCGCTCAGCGGCCGCAGCGGCCAACGCGGCGTAGTCGGCGACCTCCCGCCCCGCGGCAGCGGCGGGGGCGAACGCGGCCAGGAGCAGCTTGCCCCATGTGGCGAGGTGCTCGGCCGGGGCCGAGAATGCGGGCTCGATCCGCTCTGCCATCGATATGGCCAACCGCTCGGCCTGGTCGAGCCGGGCTTGGTGATGCAGGACCCATGCGTACGTCCCGTGGAGGCTGGCCCACAACAGCTCGTCATCGCCGGCGTGCGCGGTGGTAATGGCGCGCTCGGCGCTGACGGCCGCAAGGTCGTCTCGGCCGAGGTGGATCGTCACGGATGCTGCCAGATCGTAAGCCATGGCCAGCGGATAGACGGCGCTGGCGCCAAGCGTGCTGTGGGTCAGGCGTGCCTCGGCAAGCAGGTCCGGGAGGGTGGCGACGAGGGCCGGGAAGTCGCCGCGCCAGTACGAGCGGCATGCCGCGGCGACCGCGCGTTCTATGTCGGGGATCGGTGTGGGCTCGCCGTCGTGGCCGTCGTCGAGGCCGGGCAGAAGTGAGGGGGAGAGTAGGGCGTCGCGCAGGGCCAGGACGCTGCCGCCGTCGCGGTCCGTGCCGAGCTGGTCCCTTTTGCCGACCAGCGCGGACAGTTCAATGTCGAGCGCGTTGGCCAGCTTGACCAGCGTGGTCAGCCTTGCGGATCGGCGTTGCCCTTGCTCCAGTTTGGCGACCAGATCGCGGGACAGGCCGGCTGCCTCGGCCAGTTCTTCCTGTGTGAACCCGCGAGATTGGCGCTCGCCTCGGAGTCGAGCCCCGATCGTGCCAGCTTCGGTCATAGGCCCTGACCGCCTTCCTGATGTCTGGACAACCTCAGGCTACGGCGCAGGGTCTTCAACGTGCTATGGGGAAGGCCGTATCTCTCGCGCGTCCACGAGCTCGCGCCTTGTGACCGGTGGCCTTCGTGGTCCTGGCCTCCACCTGCTTCATGCCGACCCTCGCCGCGCCCTCCCCGAACAGGAAGGCAAGCGGGTCGGTGAGGGCACGCGGCGTGGCGGGCCGCTCGTCTGCGAGGAAGTGCTCGCCGACGAGAGCGACGCACCGACTGGGGCGCGACCATGGCCGCCGCCAGCCTGTTCGCGCTGCCCGCGCTGCTGCTCTTCCTCTTCCTGCAGCGCCGCGTCGGCACCGGCATGACGGCGGGCGCGGTCAAGGGCTGACGCCCGGCGGGGCGCTCGGCCACTCTGCTGGATCGCACACGTAGGTGCCCCGGTGCGGCACCGTGACGACCCACCGCTGCTCCCGCAGCCGCGAGACGGCCAGCCGGGCCGTGACCTTGGCGACCCCGTAATGCCGCATCAGCACCTGCTCACTGGGGATCGCCCTGTTGGGGCGGAGTTCGCCGCGTCTGATGCGGGCAGCCAGGTCATCGGCGATAAGCGCGTACTTGGCTCGCGTCGGCTTCTCACGAGGCACGCCGGCAGGCCCGACGAAGGTGCCCTCACCCTTGACAGTATGGGCGAGCCGCCGTCGGCGAAGCTCCCGGGCCACGTTGCGCGCGGTGCTGCGCGCGATGTCGAAGTCCGCCTCCAGGGCCGCCTCGCTCGGCACGGGTTCCCCGATCCGCAACTCCCCGTTGTCGATCCGCCGGTGAATCACGTCGGCGACCTGAACGTACAGCGGGACTGGGCCATCGCGGTCGAGCATGCTCATATCCTAGACGTGTAGGTACAAGCACCTAGGCAAAGTCAGTCCTGGGGCCACGAATCCTTCGGTGAGACGTAACTGCCCCGCTGGGCGACGGTGTAGATCCACCCCTGTTCCCGCAACAGCGCCATGGCCCGCCGCACCGTCTCACGCGCGACGTCATGCTGCTTCACCAGTGCCGTCTCGCCCGGTATAGGGCGCCGGGGGAGGAATTTTCCCGCCTTGATCTGATCGCTGATTTCTGTCGCGATCTGCTGGTACAACGGCACTTTTCGCTGCTTGCGAGGTGCTTCCTCTGGTGTGCCGACGAAGGTCCCCTCGCCTTGCACGGTGTAGATGAGCCCTTCCTCGCGCAGTACGTGGACCGCCCGCCTGGCCGTGGTCCTGGCGACCCCGAACTCGTACTGAATGTCGGCCTCGCTCGGCACCGGGTGCCCGGAGTCGAGCTTCGAGACCCGCTGGCGGAGGATGTCGGCGATCTGGACGTAGACGTGAGTGTCCCCATCGTAGTCGAGCACATAGGCAACATAGGCCAATGCGGGCAAGAGTTCACATATCGTTCCGTCTAAATAGACAGAGCTGTCGCTACATGTAGACAAGAGAAGACGACCAGATCTATAGTTGCGGCATGTCGCAACCATCGTCGATGCCTGCGGATGACCGGTTTCACTCGGCCCATGTGCCGGAGTTGTGTCCCGGCTTCATCCGGCTGACGTGGGACCCCGTTTGGGCGGTGGAAAAACGTATACGCGTCTGCGACTACACGTGTGACTGCGTGCCGACGTTCTACGAGCTGTGCCAGGCCGGCGGGCAGTACTTCATCCGCAGGACCCGCCGGGTCGGCGGAGAAGTCCTGGTCGACCAGTCCGCCCTCGGTGGGCGCGCCCAGACATTTCTCGTGTGGATCAAAGTGCTGACGGGGGTGGCCGCATGATCGGGATGGGGGACGCCTTACTGCACCCGCGCTCTGACTTCACCTCCGACGAGGATGACCTGGTGAAACTGGTCCCTGACTCGATCGTCGTCAAGAAGGTCTGACCGGCCCTACGGCTGAAGAACCGGCACCCTTGAGCCGGTGGTGCCCCGTCAGGCGGTGGAGGTGAAGGCAGCGTGCAGGGTCGTGGTGTCGGGCTCCGAGAGGTGGTCGCGGGCCGCCAGCCAGGCCGCCGCGCTCGCCGCGTCACCCGCCGTCGTGACGCGCTCGCCCGCCAGCAGCTCCGTCACGGCCTGGCGTACCGGTCCGGGGCTGGTCAGCACGCTGCCGGCGAGCACCACGGGCCCCGCCGTGTGCACCCTTCTCAGCGTGGCGACCAGGTGGCCGGCCGCCTCGCGCACGATCCCGGCGGCCAGCGGGTCGCCTTCCGACGCGGCCCGGCTGACCAGCGCCGACAACTTCGCCAGCCGCATGTGGTCGGCCTGAGCCAGGCGTACGATGCGGTTGGCGACCGCGCGCGGCGTTGCGGGCCGCTCGTCCCCGAGGAAGTGGTCGCCGATGAGAGCGACGAGCAGCCCGCTCCCGGCCGCCTCGGAAGCGGGGTCGCGGTCGGCTCCCGTGCCGGAGGCGGGGGCGCGGTCCGGAGTCGTACGGTCCAGAGCTGCGACCGGCAGGCCGCGGTCGAAGGCGTGGACCACCGCCCTGGCGGCCTCGCGGCCGATCCAGAAGCCCGAGCCCGCGTCGCCCAGCAGCCACCCCAGCCCGTCGGCGACCGCGCCGAGCTCGAACCCGGCGATCCTGGCCGCGACCGCGCCCGTGCCCGACAGCAGCAGCGAGCCGTCCGGCTCGGGCGAGCCCGCGGCGTAGGCGATCGTCACGTCGCCCATGTAACGCGGCTCCACGGTGATGTCGTGCCCGGCCCAGACCTTGGCCAGCGCGGGCACCATCTCCTCGACGTGCCCCGCGACCCCGGCCAGCGAGGCGACCACCCGCGAGCCGTCGAGGGAGCCGAGGGCCTGCCCGAGCGCGGTCTCGATCGCCGACACCGCCGTGGCCAGCCCGTGGGCGCTCGGATTGCCCGCGCCCGCCCTGGCGTAGCCCACCCGGGCGCCGTCGAGCGTGTGAACGGCGACTCGCGTGGAGGTGGCTCCGGCATCGACACCGATGACTAGCGATTGCATCACGGACTGAGTCTGGGGCTTGACGTGGCCAGGAAGCAAGAATAATTTTCGCCAGAAGACCGGGTATTCGGAAGGAATATTCGTGACTTCAGGAGCGCTAGGGCGCGTCGAAACAGAGCTACCCGGTTTGCCGGAGGCTTTGCGCAGGGTCGGCGAGGTGATACTCGGCGATCCTGCCGAGGCCGCGCGGTCGACCATCATCGCGCTGGCCGAGCGCGCCGGCAGCTCGCCCGCCACCGTGACCAGATTCTGCCGGGCGTTCGGCTTCTCCGGCTACGCCGAGCTGCGCGTCGCCCTGGCCACCGAGACCGGCAGGGCGGCGCAGGCGGGCTGGGGCGCGGGCGTCGGCCACGAGATCGGCCCCGACGACCCGCTCGACGCCGCCATCGAGGTGATGGCCGCCGCCGACGTGCGGCTGATCCAGGACACCGCCGCCCAGCTCGACCTCGACGTGGTCGCCCAGGTGGCCGCCGCCATCGTGGCCGCCCCGCGCGTCCTGCTCGTCGGCGTCTCGACCAGCGGCAACGTGGCCACCATGTTCGAGGGCCGGCTGCGCCGCATCGGCGTGCCCTGCTGGAGCGCGGGAGACGCGCACGTGGCGCTGTCGGAGGCGGCGCTGCTGAAGGAGGGCGACGTCGCCGTCGGCATCAGCCACAGGGGCCGCACGCGCGAGGTCATGGAGGCGCTGGCCGAGGCCGGCAGCCACGGCGCGCTGACGGTCGCGGTCACCTCGTTCGCCCGCTCGCCGCTGGCGGAGCTGGCCGAACTGGTGCTGACCACCGCCAGCAGAGAGACCACGTTCCGGCTCGGCGGGCTGGCCGCCGTGCACTCGCAGCTGTTCGTGCTGGACGCCGTCTACGTGGCGATCGCCCAGAGCACGTACGAACGGACCAACGAGGCGTTCGAGCGAACGATCAGCGCCGTGGAAAGCCACCGGGTGGAGAGAAGCTAGATGACGTACGCAGACAGGATTCTCGATCTGGCCCGTCAGGTCGCGGAGAGCCAGGCCGGGCAGGTGCGCAAGGCGGCGCAGCTGCTCGTGACCTCGCTCAGGGCGGACGGCGTGGTCAACGCCTTCGGCTCGGGGCATTCCGAGGCCATCGCCATGGAGATCGCCGGACGGGCCGGCGGCCTCGTCCCGAGCAACCGCCTCACGCCGAGAGACCTCGTCCTGTACGGCGGGCAGCCGCCCGGCGTGCTGACCCCCGAGCTGGAGCGCGACCCGTCGGTCGCACGGCAGATCTACGACCTGGCGCCGGTCGAACCGCAGGACGTGTTCGTGCTGATCTCCAGCTCGGGCGTGAACGGCACGGTCGTCGAGCTGGCCAGGATCGTCAAGGACCAGGGCCACTCGATGATCGCGCTGACCTCGGTCAAGCACAGCACCCAGATGACCTCGCGTCACCCGTCGGGGAGCAAGCTGCTCGACCTGGCCGACGTCGTGCTGGACAACGGCGCACCGTACGGCGACGCCCTCCTCGAACTGCCCGGGGGCGGCAGCTACGGTGCGGTGTCCACGATCACCTCCGCGCTGCTCGCGCAGATGGTGGTCACCGAGGCGGTGGACGCGCTGGTCGCGATGGGCGAGACGCCTCCCATTTACCTGTCGGCCAACGTGGCGGGTGGGGACGAGCACAACAAGGCGCTGGAAAGCCGCTACGCAGGGCGCATCAGGCGCGGAGCATGACAAGTCAGGAGCAGTAACCATGCCCAACACCCCCCAGATCACCAGGCGTGAGCTTCTTCGCGGCGCCGCTCTCGTGCCCGTGGCGGGCGCGCTCGCCGCGTGCGCGACCCCTGCGTCCCAACCCGCGCCCTCGTCGGCGGCGCCGGCCGCCACCAGCGCGGCCAACCCGTTCGGCGTCGGAGACAAGCCGCTCGAGGTGTGGATCTTCGACGGCGGCTTCGGCCAGGCCTACGCCACGGACATCCACCAGCCGCTGTTCAAGAGCAAGTACGCGAACGTCGAGATCAAGCACAACTCCACCAAGGAGATCACCAAGGTCCTCCAGCCGCGCTTCGCCGGCGGCAACCCGCCGGAGGTGATCGACAACTCCGGCGCCAACTTCATGGACTTCGGCGCCCTCTCCCAGGACGGTCAGCTCCAGGACCTGACGCCGCTGCTCGACGCGCCCTCGTGGGACGACCCCAACGTCAAGGTGCGCGACCTGCTGGACCCGTCGGTGATCGAAATCGGCACGTACGACGGCAAGTTCAGCGTCCTCGGCTACGTCAACTACATCCACGGGATCTGGTATTCGCAGAAGGTCTTCGACGACAACGGCTGGGAGATCCCGAAGACCTGGGACGCCTTCCTCCAGTTGTGCGAGACCATCAAGAAGTCGGGCGAGATGGCGCCCTTCACCTACGCCGGCAAGCACCCGCAGTATCTCTACGAGCCGCTGCTCACCATGGCCGCGAAGATCGGCGGCAACGACGTGCTGGTCAACATCGACAACCTGGAGGACGGCGCCTGGACCGCCGAGCCGATGCTGACCGCCGCCGAGAAGTGGGCCGAGGTGGGCGCCAAATACCTCATGCAGGGCACGGCCGGCCTCGACCACGTGCAGACGCAGACCGCCCAGAACAAGAAGCAGGTGGCCATGCTGCCCTGCGGCTCGTGGCTGGAGAACGAACAGAAGTCCACCACGCCGGACGACTTCGCGTACGCGATGTTCCCCATCCCTGACATCACCAGCTCCGACGCGATGCCGTACGGCACCCTGCACACCCAGCCCGGCGAGAACTTCATCGTCTCCGCCAAGAGCGCCCACCCGCAGGCCGGCATGGAATATCTGCGCGCCATGTTGTCGAAGAAGGCGGCCGGCGACTTCAGCGAGCTGGTCACCACGGTCACGACGGTCAAGGGCGCGAGCGAGGGCCGCGACATCTCGCCGGGCGTCACCAGCGCCTCCAAGGCGGTCGCCGACGCCGGCGAGAACACCGTCTACTACCGCTGGTACACCTGGTACGGCCCGCTCAACGACGAGGCCAAGGCCGCCACCGGCCAGCTCATGACCGGCGGCCTGAAGCCGAAGGCCTACCTCGAGCGCATGCAGAAGAAGGCCGACGAGATCAAGAACGACTCCTCCATCACGAAGTACAAGCGCTGATGGTGTTGTTCAACAGGTATCGCCGCGGGCTGTTCATCACCTCGTTCCTGGCAGCCCCGGTGATTCTCTACCTGGTCTACGTGATCTCGCCGTACGTCCAGGCGTTCTACATCGCGATGACCGACTGGCGCGGCGTGACGGCGGTGCCCAACTTCATCGGGCTCGACAACTTCCAGCGGCTGCTCGGCGACAGCGTCTTCTGGAAGGCCGTCACGCACAACATCGCCCTGCTGGTGTTGCTGCCGGTGATCACGATCGTCATCGCCCTGTTCTTCGCCTTCCTGCTCAACGTGGGCGGGAAGCAGGGCGTGTCGGGCATCCGCGGGTCGGGCTTCTACCGGGTGGTCTTCTTCTTCCCGCAGGTCCTCGCCGTCACCATCGTGGCGGTGCTCTTCCAGCAGGTGTTCAGGCCCGACGGCAGCGGCATGCTGAACGCGCCGCTGATGGCGTTCGGGCTCGGACCCGTCGGGTTCCTGTCCGACCCCGACCTCGCGTTCTGGTCGGTACTGGGCGTGCTGGTCTGGCAGGCGGTCGGCTTCTACGTCGTGCTGTTCTCGGCCGGGCTGGCGGGCATCCCCAAGGACATGTTCGAGGCCGCCCAGATCGACGGGGCCGGCCGTATCACCCTGTTCTTCCGCGTCACGCTGCCGCTGCTGTGGGACACCGTCCAGGTCGCCTGGGTCTACCTGGGCATCCTCGCCATGGACGTCTTCGCGATCGTCTGGGTGATGACCGACCAGCAGGGCGGTCCCGACTGGTCGACCACGGTCATGGCGGCCGAGATCTACCGCAACGCCTTCGAGTACTTCCGCTTCGGCTACGCCTCCGCCCTCGGCGTGGTGATGTTCTTCTTCACCCTCGGCTTTGCGGTCCTGTCGCTGCGCCTGTCGCGGCGCGAACGAATCGAGTACTGAGAGATGCCAACGACGACTCAGGCGCCCCCAGAGGTGCTTTCGAGGAGGGTCGCCCGCGCCGAGCGGAAACGCCGGCTGGGGCCGCTGGGCGTGCTGACGCACGCGACGCTGGGCATCTGGACGCTCCTCGTGACCGTGCCGATCGTCTGGACCTTCCTGGCGTCGGTCAAGAGCGAGGACGAGATCTTCGGCCACGCCTGGTCGCTGCCGGTCTCGCCGCAGTGGGACAACTTCGCCAGGGCCTGGGAGCAGGCGCGCATCGGCCAGTACATGCTCAACAGCGTCGTCGTCGTGTCGTTCAGCACGTTCGGCACGATGCTGGTCGGCTCGATGGCGGCGTACGTGCTGGCGCGCTACCCCTTCCGCGGCAACCGGGCGATCTACATGTTGTTCGTCTCGGGCCTGGCCTTCCCGTTCTTCCTGGCGCTGACCCCGCTGTTCTTCGTGGTGCAGAACATGGGCAACGTGCCGGTGGTCGGGCCGTTCGTCGGCCTGAACACGCACGCGGGCGCGGTGCTGGTCTACATCGCCTACTCGATGCCGTTCACCGTCTTCTTCCTGGCCGCCTTCTTCCGTACGCTGCCGACGGCGGTCGCGGAGGCCGCGATGGTGGACGGGGCGTCGCACACCAGAGTGTTCTTCCAGATCATGTTGCCGATGGCCAAACCCGGCATCGTCAGCATCACGATCTTCAACATCCTGGGCCAGTGGAACCAGTACCAGATCCCGCTGATCCTGCTGCAGGACCGCGAGAAGTGGGTGCTCACCCAGGGCATCGCCGACATCTCCACGGCCGCCGGATACGACGCGGACTGGGCGGCCCTGTTCGCCGCCCTCACCCTCGCCATCCTCCCGATGCTGGTGGTCTACACGGTCTTCCAGCGCCAGATCCAGTCCGGCCTGACTGCGGGGGCGCTCAAGTGATGCGGGTGGCGTGTACGGCGGGGCCGCGCGCGGCCCAGCCGCACACCCGCGTCAGCAGCGGTTGATCTGGGAGTTCACCAGCTCGATGGCGCGGATGACGATGTTGTTCCCGCACGGGTTCTCGTTGATGGCGGAGTTGGTCAGCGTCAGGTTCTGCAGCGTGATGTCCGATGTCACGGGGAACTCGCCGCGGGCGGCGATGCGGATGTCGGAGCCGTTCACGGTGCCGCTCTGGGCGGCGATGGTGACGTTGTAGCAGTTCTCGATCAGGATCGAGTTGCTGCCGGTGCCGGAGATGTCCACGCGGTCGATGACGGCGCCGCCGCTCTCCGAGACGCAGAAGATGCCGCGTCCGCCGCCCCTGGCGATGACGGTGCCGACCCGGACGTTGGCCGGGTAGGCGCTGCCGATGCGGCCGTTGCGGTTGGCCATGCGGAAGGCGGCGTATCCGGTGCCGGTGCCGGCGCCCTGGGCGTCGACGGTGCCGACCGTGGCGTTGATCGTGTCGTTGAACAGCAGGCCGGACTCGCCGGTGTTCCGCGCCGTGACGGTGCCGATGGCGATGCCGTCCACGCCGTACGTCTCGACGCCGTGGCTGCTGCCGCCCGAGGCGTACACGCTGTCGATGCGCACGTTTCTGGTGCGCACGTTCCTGTTGGCGTGGTTGTCGATGCGGACGCCGAGCCCGGACGACCCGAGCCGCAGGTCGAGCCGGCCGAGCGTGATGTTGGTGCCGTTGCGGACGAACACCCCGAAGTAGGGGTTGCCGGTCACGTTGAGGTGGGTGACCTCGACGTCGGTGACGTTCTGGGCGCGTACGACCGCATTGTTGGCGCTGATGCTCCCCGACACGTTGATCGTGCCGCAGACCTCCAGGACGGTGTAGCTGGGCAGGTCGAGCGACTGGTTGGCGTTCATCGAGCCGGAGCCGCGGACGATCACCTTCTGCTTCGAGGTGCGGCCGGAGGTGAGGCTGCCAACGGCCGCGCGCATGGCCTCGATCATGCTGCCGCCGGTGTAGTGGGTGGTGCCGCCGTTCCGCGCCGTCCAGGTGCCGCCGCTGAGCACGGCCTCGGCGTCGGACGATCCGCTCCCGCAGTCGCCGGAGCCGGACCCGCCGCCCATCTTGACGAGCCGCCACTGCTGGTTGGCGCCCCCGAGGTCGTCCCACTGGGAGATCCTGGCGCCGTCGCCGGTGCCCCACTCCCACACCTCCAGGGCCATGCCGCTGTTGCGGTTGATCAGCCGTACGTGGCCGCCGTCGGAGTCGGCCAGGCGGAACTGCTGGTTGGCGGCGTTCAGGTCGGCCCACTGGACGATGTCGGCGCCGCCCTCGGTGGACCATTCGTAGACGTCCAGCACCTTGCCGCTGTGGCGCGACCTGAGCCGGTAGTAGCCGTCGCCGGAGCTGACGAACTGCCACTGCTGCTGGTCGCCGTCGTTGCGGGCCCACTGGACGATCGGCGCGCCGTCGGCGGTCGCGAAGTCGTACAGGTCGAGGGCCTTGCCGCTGTGCCGGTTGACCAGGACGTACCAGGCGCTGGTGTCGACGCTCGCCGCGCTCGCCGGCTGCTGGGCGACCACGGCGCCGGTCAGGGCGAGGATCGCCGCCGCGAGGACGGCAAGCAGTCGCCGGCCCTGTGCGGTGGCCTGAGGTAAGGGACTCACTGTTCTGCTCCCATCCTAGGAAAGCGCTTTCCTAGGAACAGATCAGCGAGTGCCGGCGCCCGCGTCAAGCGACCGGGCGCCGTCAGGCCCGCCTGCCTGCCCTAACCCGCTGAAACGTTCATCCGATGGCGCAGCTCGCGGGCGGCCGTGACCACGTTCGCCAGCGACGCCTCCACCTGCTCGTACGTCCGCGTCTTCAGCCCGCAGTCCGGATTGACCCACACCCGCTCGGCCGGCAGCACCGCCAGCGTCCCGCGCAGCAACTCGGCGACCTCCTCCGCGCTCGGCACGCGCGGCGAGTGGATGTCGTAGACGCCCGGCCCGAGCCCCCGCCCGAACGACTCCACCGCGCCCAGGATCCTGCCTCCCGAGCGGGCGGACTCGATGGTGGTCACGTCGGCGTCCAGCCCGTCGATGGCCGCCAGGATCTGGTCGGCGTCGGAGTAGCACAGGTGCGTGTGGATCTGCGTGCGGTCGCTCGCCCCCGACGTGGCCCTGCGGTACGCCGCCACCGCCCACCCCAGATAGTCGGCCTGCGCGTCCAGGCGCAGCGGCAGCAGCTCGCGCAACGCCGGCTCGTCCACCTGGATGATCTTCATTCCGGCGGCCTCCAGATCGCGCACCTCCTCGCGCACCGCGTCGGCCACCTGAAACACGACGTCCCGCAGCGGCAGGTCGTCGCGGACGAACGACCAGGCCACGATGGTGACGGGACCGGTGAGCATGCCCTTGACCGGCTTGTCCGTGAGCGACTGGGCGTAGGTGGCCCAGCGGACGGTGATCGGCGACGGGCGGCTGACGTCGCCGTACAGGATGGGCGGCCGGGTGCAGCGCGAGCCGTACGACTGGACCCAGCCGTTGGCGGTGACGGCGAAGCCGTCGAGGTGCTCGGCGAAGTACTGGACCATGTCGTTGCGCTCGGGCTCACCGTGAACGAGGACATCGAGGCCGAGCCGTTCCTGCACCCGGACGACCCGCTCGATCTCGGCCTCGACCCGCCGTTCGTAGTCCTCCTGCGACAGGCTGCCCGCCGCGACCGCCGCCCTGGCCGCGCGCAGCTCGCCGGTCTGCGGGAAGGACCCGATCGTGGTGGTCGGCAGCGGGGGCAGCCGCAGGTGCCCGGCCTGGGCCGCCGCGCGCTCGGCGTACGGGCCGCGCCCCTCCGCCGTCACGGGAGCGGGCCGTGCCACGGACGTCCCAGCCGGGGCTGGGCCGTGGAAGGGCGATCGGGACAGCGCCACGACCTCGGCCACCTTCTGATCGGCGAACGCCAGCCGCTCCTTCAGCCGCGGGTCCAGGCCGGGCTCGGCCTCCACGTCGTGGGGCACGTGCAGCAGCGAGCACGAGGTGCTCACCGCCACCCGCCCGGCGCGTACGGCGGCCAGCGCCCCCAGCGCCCGCTCCGGCGGAGTGCGCCACACGTCACGCCCGGACACGACGCCCGCGACCACGGTCTTGCCCTCCAGGTTGATCTCCGGCACGCCGCCCCTGACCAGGTCGACGCCGATGGCCTCCACCGGCGTGCCGGCCAGCACCGGCAGCGCCTCGCCCGCGTCCCCGAAGTACGTCGCCACGAACAGTCCCGGCCGCGCCTCGGCGGACCCCAGCCGCTCGTACGCGCTCCGCACGGCGGCCAGCTCCTCCGGCGTCCGGTCGGCCACCAGCGCGGGCTCGTCGAGCTGCACCCAGCCGACGCCCTCCGCGGCCAGCGCGGCCAGCAGCTCCTCGTAGCAGCCGAGCACCTCGTCGAGCCGGTCGAGGGCCGAGGCGAGCAACAGGAACGTCACCGGTCCGACGACCACGGGCCGCGTCTCGTACCCGAGCGCCCGCGCCTCCCACACCTCGGACAGCGGCTTGGCCGCGTCGAGCTTGAACACCGTGTCGGGCCCGATCTCCGGCACGATGTAGTGGTAGTTCGTGTCGAACCACTTCGTCATCCGCAGCGGCGCGACCTCACCGGTGCCCCTGGCCATGGCGAAATAGGGGTCGTCCGTGTCGCGATAGCGCGCCGGCACCGCGCCCAGCAGCACGGCCGCGTCGAGCACCTGGTCGTACATCGAGAAGGTGTTGCTCGGCAGCCCCTCCAACCCCAGCGCGGCCAGCTTCCGCCAGGTCCGCGCACGCAGGTCGGCGCCGGCCCGGTCGAGCTCGTCGCGGGTGGAGCGCCCGTCCCAATAGGACTCCAGCGCCCGCTTCAACTCCCTGCGGGGGCCGATCCGCGGGTATCCGAGCACCGTGGACGTGGGAAATGGGCTCATCTTCCAAGCTCCCTAGGACGTGGGTCAGATCGTTGCGATCCTGCCGAGTACCCCTGACGTCATGCACTATGTATTGGTGTTGCTTATGCTCAGGGAGATCCATTGCTTCACCAGGGTGGCGGAGCGGCTCAGCTTCTCCAGGGCCGCCGCCGACCTGGGGATGTCGCAGCCCGCCATGAGCCAGGCCGTCACGCGGCTCGAACGCGCCACCGGCGTGCGGCTCTTCCAGCGCACGGCCCGCGAGGTGCGGTTGACGGCGGAGGGCAAGGCGTTGCTCGGGCACGCGCGGCAGGTGCTCGAGTCGGCTCAGGCGTTCACCGGGGAAGCGGCACGACTGGCCCGTCCAACCATTCACCTTGCTTATCCTCCACTCGTCGGCACGCTCGCCGCGCGGATCGCCAGGCGGCTCGCGAGCCGCACCCCGGCGCTCGGCGTGGAGCTCAGGCCCGCCGGCCGCGGCGCGGCGGCCCAAGCCCTGGCGGACGGCGAGGTCTCCGCAGCGATCCTCGCCACCCCCGCGCCCGCGCAGTTCGTCACCGCGGCCCGCTTCCACGTGACCGTCGACCACCTGGCCGTCCCCGTGAGCCACCGGCTGGCGCCCTCGGCCAAGGTCACCCCGGCCGAACTGGCCGGTCAGGTGCTGATCACGCCGTCCAGTCGGCCGTGGTGCGGGCTGCCCGGCCGCGCGCGCACGGTCGCCGACGACGACTTCTCCGCCGCGCTCGACCTGGTGGCGGCGGGTGCGGGGCTGCTGCCGATCCCGCAGCTCCTCGCCAGGACCATCAAGCGGGACGACGTGCGCTTCGTGCCGCTCGACGCGGGCGACCTGCGCATCACCTACGCGCTGGCCTGGTCGAAGGAGCACGTCACGCCGGAGCTGATGGCCCTGGTGCAGGCTGTTCAGGACGCCCTGTGGACCAGGTGAACTACCACGGGATCATGCCCGAGACGTCGAAGTAGCCCCCGGTGGGGTCGTCGGGTCCCACCTGCGCCATCCGTACGATGATCTCGGCGCCCTCCTCCACGGTCTGCGTGCCCGCGTGCAGGTTGAGGTCCGTCGCGGTGTAGCCGGGCTCCACCGCGTTGATCCGCATGCCGGGGAACGCCTTCGCGTACTGCACGGTGATCATGTTGACCGCGGCCTTCGAGGCGGGGTAGGCGACCCCCGGGTAGGCGTACGTCGGCGTGCCTGGGGTGGTGACCCTGGTGAGCGAGGCCAGGCCGCTGCTGACGTTCACGATGACCGGGGCCGCCGAGCGCCGCAGCAGCGGCAGGAAGGCACGGGTGACGCGCACGACGCCGAGAACGTTGGTCTCGAACGTCGTGCGCATGATGCCGGTGCTCACGTCCGCGGGGCCGATGACGCCTCCGTCAGGGGTGCGCTCTTCGATGCCCGCGTTGTTCACCAGCACGTCGAGCCCGCCGTCGGCCTCGATGGTCCTGGCCGCCCGCGTGACCGAGTCGTCGTCGGTGACGTCGAGCAGGACGTGCCGGGCGCCCAGCCGCTCGGCGGCGAGACGGCCGCGTCCGGCGTTCCTGCTGCCCACGTACACGGTGTGGCCTGCCTCGATGAGCCGGCGGGCGGTCTCGAAGCCCAGCCCCTTGTTCGCTCCTGTGATGAGTGTCGTCGTCATGTCGTCAAGCCTCGGGCGGGGTGGCGCGGCCGGCCAGTCGTCCGGTCTTCCTGGGACCGTCAGTACCAGGCGGGCACCCCGGTGCGGCGGGCAGACTGGTGGCATGACGGCGACGGAGTTCGGGCAGGCGGTGCGGCGCTGGCGCGACCGGGTCTCGCCGGAGACGGTCGGGATACCGGCCTCCGGGCAGCGGCGCGCGGCCGGGCTGCGCCGCGAGGAGCTCGCCCTGCTGGCCGGGATCTCCGCCGACTACATCACCCGGCTCGAACAGGGCCGGGCCGTCAACCCGTCGGCGCAGGTCGTCGAGGCGCTGGCGCGGGCACTGCGGTTGTCGGCGGGCGAGCGCGCCTACCTGTTCCGGATGGCCGGGCTCCAGCCGCCGGGTCCTGAGGTGGTGCCCGGGTTCATCACCCCGAGCGTGCACCGGCTGCTCGACAGGCTGGCCGGCACGCCCGTCGCGGTGTTCGACGCGGCCTGGACGCTGCTCCTGGCCAACCCGATGTACGCGGCGCTGATGGGCGATCCGTCCGGATGGCGGGGAGACGAGCGCAACGGCGTGTGGCGCAACTTCGGCGGGCCCCGCGGCCGGGTGCGCCACACGCCCGATGAGCGACGCGCGTTCGAGGCCGCGCTGGTCGCCGACCTGCGCGCCACCGCCGGGCGTTATCCGGCCGACCAGCAGGTGCGCCGCCTGATCTCACGGTTGCGCGCGAGCAGCGAGCGGTTCGCCGAGTTGTGGGACTCGGGCGCCGTCGGCCGCCACGACGCGGCCCGCAAGACGATCGAGCACCCGCAGGTGGGGCCCGTGACGCTCGACTGCGACGTGCTCAGCGTGGCGGGCGGCGACCTGCGCATCATGGTCTACACCGCCGAGCCCGGCACCGAGGACGCCGAACGCCTCGCGCTGCTGGCCGTCATCGGCACCCAGACGCTCATGGGGTAGCGGGCAGGTTCTTCAGTGCCTCGCGGCGGCTCAACCCCGAGAGCCCCTTGGCCTTGACGTAGCGCACGACCTCGGCCGGATTGGTCTTGGCGTATTCGCGTAACGCCCATCCGATGGCCTTGCGTGCGAAGAAGTCGTTGTCGGACAGACTCGGCTCGATACACGCGTAGAGCAGCGCCGTGTCGGTGCGCGACCTGAAGCGGTTCTGGCAGAGGATCGCGGTGCGGCGCTTCCACAGGTCGGCGTCGTGGGCCCACTCCAGCATGAGCGGCCGCATGGCGTCGGGGTAGGTCGCCAGCAGCCCGCCGACGCGGTGCACGGCCAACTCGTCGACGAGGTCCCACCAGGCGCCGGTGACGATCATCTCCTCGTACATCGGCACGGTGTAGAGGGTCTGGAACTCCCGGTAGTAGCGGTGGCCGGACAGCTCGACGGCGGCGTAGCGCTCCTCGCGGTATTCGGCCTCACGCCACAACGCCAGCACCGCCCGCCGCCACTCGGGCGCGCTCTCCAGACGGTGCCCGGCGAACACCCGCCTCAGCGCCGCCCGCCTGGCCACGGCCTGGACACCGAGGAACGGCAGTGGCGACTTCATGTAGGCGCGCATCGCCTCGGCCCTGCCCGGCTCGGCGACATCCTGCAGTGCCAGCCGCACCGCCTTGCCCAGACTCATTTCTGGTGCGTGGTGCGCTCGCCCGTGGCGAGTCCGTCGAACAGCACGGTGATGTAGTGCTCGGCCAGGCCGCTCGTGTTGAGCCTGCCGCCCGGGCGGAACCAGCGGACCGCGACCCAGATGGTGTCGCGGATCATGCGGTAGGTCAGCTTGGGATCGACGTCGGGCCGGAACAGCCCGGCCGCCTGACCGGCCTTGATCTGTGCCACCCACATCTGCTCGACCTCGTCCTCGGCCTTGACGAGGTAGTTGAACCGGGGGAACTGGCGCAGATAGTTCCAGTCGTTCTGCATGACGGTGATCGCGGCGCGGTGGGGCTCGAGTGTGCCGAAGCCGATGCGGACCATCTCAGACAGCACGGTGCGCGCGTCGCCACCGGACTCGAGGGCGGCGCGGTAGCGGGCGATGAGGTCGTCGAGGAAGGTGGAGAGCACCTCGTCGACGATCGTCTCCTTGGAGTCGAAATGGTGGTAGAGACTGCCTGAGAGGATGCCGGCCTCGTCGGCGATCTCGCGGACGGTCGTGGCCTGGAAGCCCTTGCGCGCGAAGAGCTCCGCGGCGAGCTTGACGAGGTGGTCGCGGCGCTCTGACGCCGACCCTGACGAGGTCGTGCGCTGGCGCTTGGCCGGGGTGGTCGCGGTGCCGGAGTTCTTTCGCGTCGTCACGTACCCATTATGGAGCCTCAGACAATCGCTTGTTCACACAACCTCCGCAGTTCATGGGGCATTCCGTGCTAGACCAAGCGCTTGCTACGATGCGGTGATGAGCGAGGCCTACATCGTCGGCGCCGTCCGCACCCCCGTCGGGCGCAGGAACGGCGGCCTGGCCGGGGCGCACCCCGCCGACCTGGGCGCCCACGTGCTCAAGGAGCTGCTGCGCCGCACCGGCGCCGACCCGTCGGCGGTCGAGGACGTCATCTTCGGCTGTGTCGACACCGTCGGCCCGCAGGCCGGCGACGTCGCGCGTACCTGCTGGCTGGCCGCCGGCCTGCCCGAGGAGGTGCCGGGCGTCACGATCGACCGCCAGTGCGGCTCCTCTCAGCAGGCGCTGCACTTCGCCGCCCAGGCCGTGCTCTCCGGCACGAACGACCTGGTGGTGGCCGGCGGCGTGCAGAACATGAGCATGATCCCCATCTCGGCCGCGATGCTCGCGGGCCGCCCGCTCGGGCACGAGACCCCCTTCGGGGGCTCCAAGGGCTGGACCGAGCGGTACGGCACACAAGAGGTCTCGCAGTTCGCCGGGGCCGAGCAGATCGCCGCCCACTGGGGGATCGGCCGCGAGGAGATGGAGCGGTACGCGTACACGTCGCACCGGCGGGCCCTGCACGCCATCGACGCCGGGCACTTCCGGCGCGAGATCGCCCCTTGCGAGGGCGTCGCCGTGGACGAGGGCCCGCGCGCGGACACCACGCCCGCGAAGATGGCCGCGCTCAAGCCCCTGACCGAGGGCGGCAGGCTGACGGCCGCCCTGGCCTCGCAGATCTCCGACGGCGCCGCCGCCCTGCTCGTGGCCTCGCCCAGGGCCGTACGCGAGCACGGCCTTACCCCGCGCGCCCGCGTGCACCACCTCTCGGCCAGAGGCGCCGACCCGGTCATGATGCTCTCCGCCCCCATCCCCGCCACGGCCCACGCCCTTCGCGTGAGCGGCATGTCCATCGGCGACTTCGCCGCGATCGAGGTCAACGAGGCGTTCGCGTCCGTCGTGCTGGCCTGGATGAAGGAGACCGGCGCCGACCCCGCGCGGGTCAACCCGAACGGCGGCGCGATCGCGCTCGGCCACCCCCTCGGGGCGACCGGCGCGGTGCTGGCGGTGCGGCTGCTGCACGAGCTGGAGCGTACGGGCGGCCGGTACGGCCTGCAGGTCATGTGCGAGGGTGGCGGGCAGGCCAACGTCACCGTCATTGAACGGCTCGTCACGACGGGGGTGGCCTGACGTCAGAAAATGCCACTAGAAAATAGGAAACTTTCCTATTAGATTGCGGGTCATGCCCCTGAGCGGTGACCTGCTGCGCCTCGCCGACGCCGTCCTCTTCCCCGGTTTCGCCGGGCACGAGCCACCCGACTGGCTCCGCCGCCGGCTGGGCGAAGGGCTGGCCGGAGTGGCGCTGTTCTCGCGCAACATCGCCGGCCCCGCCCAGGTGGCCCGGCTGACCGCCGCCCTGCGCGCCGAGAACCCCTCGGTGCTCGTCGGCGTCGACGAGGAGTCCGGCGAGGTCACCCGGCTGGAGGCCGCCACCGGCAGCAGCCGACCCGGGGCGTACGCGCTGGGCGTCGCCGACGACGTGGCCATGACCGAGGCCCTGGCCGCCGAACTCGGAGCCGACCTGGCCCGTTCCGGCATCACGATCGACTTCGCGCCCTCCGCCGACGTGAACTCCAACCCGGACAACCCGGTCATCGGCCTGCGGTCATTCGGCGCCGACCCCGCGCTGGTCTCACGGCACGCCGGAGCGTTCGTCCGCGGCCTGCAGTCCGCCGGCGTGGCCGCCTGCGTCAAACACTTCCCCGGCCACGGGGACACCGCGGTCGACTCCCACCACGGCGTGCCCGAGGTGGCCGCGGACGGTTTCAAGGACGGGCTGCTCCCGTTCGCCGACGCCGTCAGGGAGGGCGTCAAGGCGGTCATGACGGGTCACCTGCTCGTGCCCTCGTACGACGGGGAACTGCCCGCCACGCTCAGCCCCAAGGTGCTCACCGGGCTGCTCCGCGGTGAGCTCGGGTTCCAGGGAGTGATCGTCACGGACGCCATCGAGATGGCCGCGGTGGCGGGGGCGTACGGGATCGGGGGAGCCGCGGCCCGCGCCATCGCCGCCGGGGCCGACGCGATCTGCGTGGGCGGCGAGCACGCCGACGAGGCCACCGCCACCGGGATCCGCGACGCGATCGCCGCCGCGGTGACCCAAGGACTGCTGCCCGAGGAACGGCTGGCCGACGCCGCTCGTAGGGTCCGCGAGCTGGCGGCCTGGACCGCGTCCTCGGGCAGCGCCGCCGCCACCGGGAGCCAGGGCCGCGCGGGATCCGGCGCGCTCGCCGGAGCCGGGGGCGACGGCGGTGCGGGCATGGTGGCCGCCCGGCGGGCCGTCAGGGTCGTCCGGCGCTCCACCACGCCCGAGCTGCCGCTGGCCGGGGCCCCGCACGTGGTCGAGCTGGCGCCGGAGATGAACCTGGCCATCGACCGGCACACCCCCTGGGGCGTGGGCGAGCCGCTGACCCGGCTGCTGCCCGGCACCGTGGTCACGCGCCTCGGCTCGGGGGAGGCGACGGGCCCCGCCCTCGAACGGCTGATCGGCGCGGCGTCCGGCCGCCCGCTCGTCGTGGTCGTCCGCGACGTGCACCGCCACCCGTGGCAGGAGGAGGCGCTGAGGCATCTGCTGAGCGCCCGCCGGGACACCGTGGTGGTCGAGATGGGCCTGCCCGCCCGTTCCGATCTCGGGGCCGTGCACATCGCCACGCACGGCTCGGCCCGGGTCTGCGGCCAGGCCGCCGCGGAGGTCCTGGCCGGTAGTCTCTGACACCGTGAACTTCGACGGCGAGGACCTCTCACACAAGGCGTTGTCCGAACGGCTCGACCCCGAGGAGACGCACCACTTCCGCGGCTGCGATCTCACGGAGACCGACCTGTGGGGCGCCTCCCTCGCGGGGGCCCGCTTCGAGTCGTGCGTGCTGGACCAGACCGACTTCCGCAAGGCCGACCTCGACGCGGCGGTCTTCACCGGCGGAGGCGGGATGCGCATCCGCTTCAACGACGCCGACCTCCTCGACGTCACGTTCACCGACGTCGACCTGTCCTCGGCCCAGTTCGGCGGCGCGCTGCTCACCGACGTGACGTTCACCGGCTGCCGCATGATCGGCGCCGCGCTGACCGCCTCGCGCGGCACCGGTTTCACGGTCACCCGCTCCAACCTGACCCTGGCCAACCTCGGCGGCTGCTCGCTGCGCGGCGAGCACGTCGAGGGGGTGCGCTTCGACGACGCCGACCTGTCGGGCTGCGACTTCACCGAGGCCACGCTCAGCGACTGCCGCCTCATCGGCACGCGCCTGCTGAACACCACGTTCACGGGAGCCGACCTGCGGGGGGCCGACCTGGGGCAGCCCGACGACGCCAGGCTCCGGGCGTTCGCGGGCGCCGTCATCAACCAGACGCAGGCCAACGCCATCCTCGCCGCCCGCGGCATCACGGTCCTCTGAAGCGGCCCGCGGCATCACGGTTTTCTGACGCGCCCTCCCGGCGTCACGGGCCTGGTGCCGGCGTGCTCAGCGCGCCGGGAGGCGGGCGAGGGCGGTCTCGGCCTCGGCCATGATCCGCTCGACCAGTTCCCGGCACGACGGCAGGTCGCCGATGACGCCCACCACCTGCCCCGACGCCATCACCCCGAGATCGGCCCGCCCATCCACCATGGCCGCCCGCAGCAGCACGGGCGTGTTGGCCGCCTGCAGCACCTGCGCCCAGGTCAGCTCCCTGCCCCGCCGCATCCGCCGCCCCTCACGGATCAGCTCGGCCCACGACAGCCCCGACAGCCGCCGGAACCTGGCGCCGTTCGCCACCGCCCGCAGCAGCCGCGACCGTTCCAGCGAGGCCACGAACGGGGTCCGCAACACCCGGTGCGGCACCCCGTCCACCTTGGTGGTCACCACGGTCTCCCGGGCCGTCAGGTAGAGCTTCTTGACGTCGTCCGGCACGGGGGAGTCGCTGGTCAGCAGGAAACGGGTGCCCATGGCGATCCCGCAGGCGCCGTACGCCAGCGCCGCCACCAGCCCGCGCCCGTCGAAGAACCCGCCCGCGGCGATCACCGGGATGTCGACCGCGTCCACGACCTGGGGCAGCAGCAGCGTCGTGGCGAGCGGCCCCGTGTGACCGCCGCCCTCGCCTCCCTGCACGATCACCGCGTCGGCCCCCCACCC